>NZ_JAGGHR010000030.1:0-28403 GCF_024104075.1 Gilliamella sp.
GTTATTTATGTGCACAAGATACCTATTATGTAGGGCACATTAAAGGCATAGGGAAAATATACCAACAAACATTTATTGATACCTATTCCAGACTCGCTTTTGCTAAAGTCTATACCGAGAAAAACAGTCTGATTGCTGCCGATATGCTCAATGATAAAGTCCTTCCTTTCTTTGACAACGAACAAGTGCCACTTTTACGCATTCTTACCGACCGAGGGACGGAATATAATGGCCATAAGGAGAGCCATGCTTATGAACTTTATCTTAATCTAGAAGATATTGAACACACCAAGACCAAAGCCTACAGCCCACAAACTAACGGTATTTGTGAGCGATTTCATAAGACGATGAAAACAGAATGTTATGATATTTTATTTCGACGTAAGATTTACACGCAATTGAGTGAAATACAAAACGATATTGAGCAATGGCTTGAGTTTTACAATCGAGAAAGAGCACACTCTGGAAAATATTGTTATGGGAAGACACCATGGCAAACATGGAATGATGCAAAAGGGTTGGTTAAGGAAAAGCAATTGGAGAATTTATTTTGCTCATCGGACACGCATTTTGTTAAAATGAAAGCCGATGAGTAATACGTGTCTGTCAGATTAAGTTTGAGCTACTACAATTAAGTGCAAAGTCAGAAGCTGAAAAAATTATGATTAAAATGGCTTCATTACTGGGCTTCGACCCTGTTAGTCGTCGCAAAAATCCCGTAGAAGTTGAAGAGGAAGACGAGCTTGACCGCTTGGCATAATTACGCATTATCTGTTAAAAATGGGGATATTTCTGCTTGTAAACGATTAAAACAAGCAGTAAATCGCTATTTTATTGATTTAGATAATCCAAATTATTACTTTGATAGTGAGATAGTCACTAAATTTATCTCATTCTCAAAGGTTTGTCCTCACGTCAAAGGATACCTTAGAAGTCAGCCTATTAACTTAGAGCCGTGGCAACAATTTTTATTTGCTAATCTGCTGGGTTTTAAGCACATCAACACAGGGTTACGCAAGTATCGCAGTGCCTATGTACAAGTACCGAGAAAAAACGCCAAATCAACAACAGCGGCAATATTGGCTAACTGGTTCTTAGTGATGGAAAAAGGACAACAAGATATCTATACCGCAGCCGTTAGCCGTGACCAAGCCCGAATCGTGTTTGATGATGCAAGACAGATGGCCATATTAAGCAAGCCAATAAAGAAAAGGGTCACCATTCAACAGCATAAAATCATCAATCCTAAGCAAAATAGCCTATTACGTCCTTTAGCGTCAAAAGCTGCCACTATTGAGGGGACTAATCCTAGCTTATCCATTGTGGATGAATATCATCTACACCCTGATAATGGCGTATATTCAGCCCTTGAGTTAGGTATGGGCGCAAGACCTGAGGGGATTTTATTTGCCATCACTACCGCAGGCAGTAACACAATATCAGCCTGTAAACAGCATTATGATTATTGTTGCCCGATTTTAGCAGGTGACGAGGTTAACGAATCGCAATTTGTGCTTATTTACGAACTGGACGATGAGAGCGAAATCGACAACCCTAATTTATGGATAAAAGCCAATCCCAATCTTGACATCTCCGTCGATAGGGTTGCCTTAGAGGACACCATTAAGAAAGCCAGAGGCATACCCTCGCAATGGGTCGAAATGCTAACTAAACGCTTTAATATTTGGTGTAATGGTGCCACGCCTTGGGTAAATACTGGTAGCTGGATTGCGTGTAAGGCTGATTACTCAGAAGGTGATTTAAAAGGCTTAGATTGCTATGCTGGATTAGATTTATCATCTACTAGTGATATTACTAGTGTCTGTTATTCGTTTCCGTTTGAAACCGAGGTAAGATTATTAACACGGCATTACATTCCTGAATATCAGCTTAATAATGTGGCTAACAAAAATAGGGAAATGTACCGTAAATGGGTTAATCAAGGATGGATACGAGTTACTAAAGGTGATTGTATCGATTATGACCAGATACGGGATGATATCTTAAAAGATAGCGAGCAATTTAATATCAAGCTAATTGGCTTTGATGTATGGAACGCCACACAATTACGCACTCAATTACAGAACATCGGCTTAGACGTTGAGCCATTTCCTCAAACCTATGCACGCTATAGCCCAACGTCAAAAACTGCCGAGGTATTTATTAGCCGTAAACGCATTAAACACAATGGCGATCCTGTCCTTTCTTGGGCGGTCAGTAATGTAGTGATGGAAACCGATGCGAATGCTAATATCAAACCCAACAAAAAGAAAGCAGCCAACAAGATAGACCCTGCGGTTGCTTTCCTAATGTCATTCGGTACTTACTTGCTTGAATATGGCGAGATAGATATCAACCTATCAGATGAACAAAAGCAAGCGTTAGATAAGTTTAATGGAATTCTTTTATAGATAATAAAGTAAATAGAAAAATCACAGCTACATATAAGACAATTATAAGTCCTATAGAAATAGCTTCTTTTTTCTCAAGATTTTTTGATGAAATTTCATTGTATGCATGAAATCCCCATATTCCCCAAACAGTGATAATTTCTATGATAAACATACCAATACCATTCAATCCAACATCTTTAACCATCATGTAATAAAACATAATTGTAAGGGCTATACTCCCAGTAGAGCTATTTACAATATCAACAATTTTTGTACATATAGGTGGAAATTTTTTTATTTGTTCTTTAAATGTTTTTTTCATTTTTGATTCCTTATACTAAAAATAATCATCTTAATTTACCATGTTATTAATAACATACAACACTATAATAACACAAGGTTAATTAATTGATTATTAATAATTAATTTTGTTAGTGTTGTTAGTGTCATAAAATTGCAAAAAATAAGTTTTTCTTTTAACTCTTCAATTGGTAATGTTTAAATGATTCTTTAATTAAGAATCAACTAATATAGGTTAATGTTATACGTTATGTTATACGTTAAAAGGTGATTTTTATATAATAATTTGATTAATAATATTATTTATTATTTGTATAGAGGCAGTATGGGCCACCATTAAACACTATGATTTATATAAGTTCTTAAGCATTTCTTAGATTTTCCATTGTGCCGTTTAATGAGCCTTGTGCCGTAAATAGGTTTGGGATAATACGGTTGTTGGAAGTTTTTTTCATACACTAAAATCCCTATTATTCATGGTTGTTACTATAAAACGAGGAAGTTGTCTAATAAAGCACTATTTGAATATATTCAAATATATCATAATTGTATTCGTCTTCGGCAGCCAACGGCTGGATATCGCTTGAACAATATGAACAATACTATTACCAAAACAATAAAATAATAAAGAAGGGTAATCTCTAATATTTTTGAGAGGATCAGTATTTTGCCTTGATACACTGGAGTATGGTATGTGTTTTTTATCCCAGCCCCATAATTTAAAATCACTCATCAGCGTCTTCTTTTTCATACGATCATTTATATTATTGTCTTTATTACTATCGTAAGCTGTAAAAAGCAACAAGAGGTTAGGGCTGTTGATCTTTGCTGTACATAAATTAATCAACAATACATTGGCAGCCACATTAACATAAATGCCAGTGATACCATACTGGCATAATTCCTTTCTAATTTATCGTATCTAGTTGATATTGAACGGTATTGCTTGATTCTAGCAAAGGCATTCTCGACTAAATGACGATAGCGATAAAGGCTCCTATCCATACTGCTTTTATCTATATCCTTACCATAATTACGTTTAGCAATCACCGTTCGTCCGCCTTTTTGACGAACAAAGCACCGAAAAGGCTCGCTGTCATAACCTTTATCGGCTATCACTGTATTCACTTCATCGAGCCTTTCAACTAGGTTTTCTGCATAAGTGATATCATGTCGTTGTCCTTCAGAAAGCTCAAAACAAATAGGCAAACCACCACTATCAACCGCAAGATGAATTTTAGTTGAATTACCACCACAGCTCTGACCTATTTGCTCACAATGCTCCGTTGCTGCGCCTGTACTATGTTGATGAGCCCTGATAATCGAGCCATCTAGGAACACCAATTCAAAATCCGCTAGTTGTGATAAATGTTTGAAAATATCAACTAATATCCCTTTTTTAGACCACAAATTAAATCGTCTATAGACAGTGCTCCATTCACCAAACTCTTCTGGCAAATCTCGCCAAGGAATACCAGTTCTCATTCGGAAAAGGATCCCTTCAAACGTCATCCGATGCTCGGATTTATTATAAACTCGGCCGGTATTTTTCATTATTTGTAGTAGCTTTTCTCACCGTTTATCTGTTAGCATTGTTCTTGGCATGATGAATCGAGTTATGGTTGTTTTTTGCTGAATTATTATAACTCACATCATGCCGTCTAAAAAATAATCATGAAAGATCAACACGCCCTATAAACTCGGCCGGTATTTTTCATTATTTGTAGTAGCTTCTCCCACCGTTTATCTGTTAGCATTGTTCTTGGCATGATGAATCGAGTTATGGTTGTTTTTGGCAGAATTATTATAACTCACATCATGCCGTCTAAAAATAATCACGAAAGATCAACACGCCCTAATATTTTATGATTAAAATACTCAACTGAAAACTTATAAGGCGTTAATTTTGTTTTTATGTATATTCATTGCAACATTTTTTTAATGACTTTAAACAATGCGATTAATTCCTACAGCTTATTTATAAAACTATCAAATGATTCAGATACTAAAACTAATTCTTTTTCATCCATCAGCCATATATATATTTCTCCATAATTTTCATTTTTTAATGAAAGTAAAAAACAATTTCCACCCTCATCATAAGCAAAAGGAATCATATCTTTTAAATTAGAAAAGTCATCAATTAAATTAGTGTAAATATCTTCTATAGTTAAATCGCCATATTTTATTGGATTAAAGCCACCTAATAAAAAGAAATTATGTTCACCGTTTTCGGGAGGGTAACCACCATTAAATTTAATGTAAAAATCAATAAATGAAAGTGGAATTTCTTTATCAAAATAGTTGCTAAATTCTTCAATTTCTTCAAAAGATAATTGTTTTTCCGATTCTTCGATTATTAGTTGCATTTGTTATTATCCTTTTTAACTGGAAATATATACTTTTTGATTGTTTTTGTGGGTAAATATTTTACCTTCATTTCAAACTTAAAACACACCGATTTACAACATTGCATAATAGAAATTAGTTATCGCAATCAAAGTAATAATCTTATAATTTGTGTGAATTTTAGAGTAAAATACAATCAATAAATTATATTAATAATCATACTTTGTTTTAGTCATGAAAATAGAACCGTATTGATCATTAATCAAACAAAAATTATACCAGTTTTACATAAATTATTACCCGTTTCGATACAGAAGTTTCTATTGATTCTGCATTTGGAATTGTAGTTCAACATATTTTGTTTAGCTTGGAGAAAGGAAATGTATTTATTAGAAATGGCACCAAAATTTTTATTAGCTTTAATTATTTTACTTGTTTATGTGAAGTTATCGGGTAAAAGCCAAATAGCACCTATGTCACAGCTTGATCAGGTTGGTAGTATGGTTATTGGTGCGTTGGTTGGGGGGGCCTTACTTAGTCCGACAGTATCTTCTTGGGAATCGGCTGGATTAGTGGCTATTTGGGCTGGCTTACTTGTTTTAATTCGATTTATCAAATCTAAAAACTCACGTTTACGCGATGCTATAGATGGCGAACCAATCCAACTTGTTAAAAATGGGCATTTAATAACGGATAATTTTGTTAAAGCCAACTTACCAGTAAGGGATTTTGAAACCTTAGTCAATATACAAGGCATAGCTTCTTTTGATGAGTTAAAAGAGGTTTGGTATGAATTAAATGGTTCGTTAACTGTTATCAAAAAAGGTGATAAAGATATTGCCGTGCTAATCATCGAAAATGGCGGTATTAGCCATGACAATTTAGAACAACTTAAAAAAGATGAAAATTGGGTTAAACAAGAAATTGCAAAACAAGGTTATGAAAAATTAGAAGATATTTTTTGTGCTGAATGGTTTGATAATAAATTAATTGTTTATCCTTATGACGCTGTTCGTGAAGGTAAAAAATAACTATTGTTTGTATCTTAGGGTGGGTAATAATCCACCCATCTTTTAGCTCAATTGGTTAAAAATGTATCTTCAAATTAACGTAGTTGGCTATCTTTGCTGCCACGACGATTATATAGACTTGATGTTTTAGCTAATTGTTTATCGATTTCTTGTTGGCAAGACAAACAATATTGTACGCCAGGCAATGCTGACCTTCTGGCTTCTATAATAGGCTCTCCACATTCAATACAAAAATGAGCACTAATTGTACCGTGATAGAGTTGTCTTCTTGCGTTTTCGATGGCATCAGCAATAGTGCCTTCGATTTGTTGATTAACGGCATCGTCAGACGCCCATCCACTTGCCATAAATGAATCCTTCTATAACTGAAATAGTTGACCAATGATATGGTGTTTTTTTAAACATTTTCAAGTAGTATGCTAATTTAAAGCAGTGTATTTTAGTGTTAATGATTATGCTGAAGTTAAGCAATAAATAGAAGAATTGTTTAACATATTAAGTGGGAGGTTATTATGCAACAATATGAACAAGCAACATTTGCTGGTGGTTGTTTTTGGTGTATGGTTAAACCCTTTGATCAGTATGAAGGGGTTATTAGTATTGTAGCAGGATATACTGGGGGGAATGTTATCAATCCAACCTATCAGCAAGTTTGCTCAGGCGCAACAGGGCACATCGAAGCGGTACAAATTAAGTTTGCTCCAAAAGTTATTAGTTATAAAAAATTGCTTGAAATTTTTTGGAAACAAATCGATCCAACGGATTCACAAGGGCAATTTGCTGATCGAGGTGATTCTTATCGTCCTGTTATTTTTTATCATAATGAATATCAACATAAAGTAGCATTATCGTCTAAACAAGCATTACAAGATAGTAAGAAGTTTAATAAGCCTATAGGTGTCGCTATAGAGCCAGCAGTTGCCTTTTACCTAGCTGAGGATTATCACCAAAATTATTATACAAAACAATCCCAGCATTATAATCAATATTATCAATTATCAGGGCGATCAAAGTTTTTAGCTCAGCATTGGCAAAAATAAAGAGGCAATTGAATTATGCAAAACTATCCGCAATATAGTAGTAAACAAAAATGGATTCATTGGTTAACATTGATACTGATTGTATTAACGTTTTTATTAGTGTTATTTAAGGTGACATTGTCACATTATTTGGGTGGTATGTTTACTATTTATTTATTGCATAAATCTTTTGGTGTGTTGATATTTGTAATAACATTGTGGCGTTTTACAATTATTAAAACCGAAGGTGTGCCTAATGTCTTGCCCAAAAATCAAAAACTACAACGTATTTTATCTAAGTCCATACAAGGATTTATTTACATTTTTTTAATTATTGTGCCTCTGTCTGGGTACTTAATGAGTAGTCGGTCGCTGAATTTTTTTGGCATCATTTCTATTCCGGCTATTGATATGCCTAACATGTTTTATGATTTTTTTCATATTATGCATAAGTTCAGCCCATATTTATTAGCAATTTTACTTATTTTACATATAGCTGGCGCCTTATATCATTATTTTTGGATTAAAGATAAAGTATTGCAATCAATGTTAAGTCGTAATTAATTCTATTATTTAAAATAAATAACATAAAGGTGACTTATGAATAAAACAATGAAAGAAAAAGCACTGTCTATATTAACACCTATGCAATATCACGTAACTCAAAAAAATGGGACTGAACCACCGTTCGAAAACGAATTTAATTCCAATAATGAGGAAGGGATATATGTTGATATTGTGTCTGGCGAGCCGTTATTTACTTCGTTAGATAAATTTGATTCAGGATGTGGCTGGCCTAGTTTTGCTAAACCGATAAACAAGAGCAATATTGTTGAAAAAAAGGACACCAGTTTTGGTATGCGACGTATTGAAGTGCGATCTGTGGAAGCTGATTCTCATCTTGGGCATGTCTTTAATGATGGTCCAAAAGAGTTAGGTGGATTACGTTATTGTATTAACTCGGCTTCCTTACGATTTATACCTAAAGAGGAACTGGAAGATGCAGGTTATGGGCAATATTTAAACCTGTTTGATAAACAATCACAGACAGCATAATCGTTACAATATAAAAATCCTATCATCTAAATCAGATGATAGGATAAAATTTTAAAAAACCTAGTTTTTTCGTTTAAATAAAATATAACTAATCAATAAAAATACGAAACTGGTTATAAGCGAACCAATAATAGGGTAAATACCAATAACAATACTTACTTGGGCAAACAAATTATCGGTAATATAAAATAAAAAGCCAAAGCTGATACCTATCACCACACGAATCCCCATTGATACGCTACGCAATGGACCAAAAATAAACGATAAAGCTAACAACATCATCACAGCAACTGAAATTGGTTTAATGATCTTTTTCCAAAACAGCAAATCATAATACTTAGTATCTTGCCCAGAGTTTTTTAGGTATTGTGAATACTCATAAAGCCCTGAAGCCGACAACGAGTCAGGATCAAATGCGACAATATTTAATTTATCAGGAGTAATGCTTGTTTTCCAAGGCATGGATATCGTATTTACACCAACTACTTTATTGGGCACTGTTAGATCATTTTTTTCAACTTGCGATAATGTCCAAGTATCATTTTCATACACTCCATAAGCAGCATAGGTAATAGATTGAAGCTTATTTTGGTCAACTGAATAAATATAAACATTCGAAATCGAATTATCGTTATTTACATGGCCAATAAAAACATAATCATTACCATCTTTAGCCCAAAGACTGCCTTGTTCAGCCATTAACGAATTACCATAAAGCTTTTCAGAACGCATATTGCGTGCAGTTTGCTCGCTAACTGGAGCAACCCATTCACCAACCGCCATTGTAATTAGTACTAGTGGTAATGCTGTTTTCATCACCGCAAATGCAATTTTGAAACGACTAAAGCCAGATGTTTCCATTACAATTAATTCACTGCGGGATGCTAACAATCCTAAACCAATCAATGCACCCAATAACGCAGCCATCGGGAAGAATACTTCTAAATCTTTTGGAGCCATTAAAAGCGTATAAATACCGACAGAAAAAGCATCATAATCAACTTTAATTTTTCGAAGCTGATCAATAAAACGGATGATACCCGACAAACTGATAAGTAAAAAAAGACTAACACCAATGGTGCTTAAAATAGTTTTACCAATATAACGATCTAAAATCGAAAACACGCTTTGCTCCTTAAGATGCAGAATATTTTAAGCGAAGTTTACGCATAAATAGGTTATCCCAACAATTCAATATTATCGCTAACACAAAATATCCTAAATTCAATATATAAAACCACAATTCGGGATCTAACCGACCTTTACCTGCATTAGCCTTAATTGAACTGGCTGATAAAAAGTAAACTAAATAGAGCAGTAAAGCAGGTAAAACTTGTGCAAGGCGTCCTTGTCGTGGGTTTGATACGCTCAGTGGAATAACTAAAAAGGCCATTAATGGTACTGAAATAATTAGCGTTATCCGCCAATAAAATTCCGCAACAGCTTTAGGTGTATTAGTGTTAATAAGCTCTAATATTCCCAATTGCTGAACATCGATTTTATCGTTATCCTCGTTAGTATTTAACTCTTTGGGTTTTATGATACCTAAATAATTATGAAAGTTTGAAATTCTAAAATCTTTTAATTGTGCTGTGCCTTCATAACGATTAGCATTTTCAAGTGTAATAATTTGGTTACCTTCGTTATCGTGCCCTGTCTTCCCTTTATTGGCAACAATAATCGAAGGTCGTTGATTTGCTTTTGGATTGATTTGAGCAATAAAGACATTCTCTAAATTGTTATTATCCACATTACCAATGTAAATAACTGAATTACCATCTGGCGTTTGTTGGAATTGTCCTGCTAATAATCCAGCTAAACTAGGATTGATCTTAGCATTAGCAACCAATTGATCTTGCTTAACGTTAGACCAAGGACCAAACCAAAGTGAATTCATTACGGTTAATATACTAGTTAAAATGCATAGAAAAAATACTACTTGATAAGTTAAGTTTTTCTTAACACCACATGCATGCATTGCTACCATTTCACTATCAGAATAAAGTCGCCCGAAAGTAACAAGTACACCAAGAAAAAGGCTCAGCGGCAAAATAAGATCGGCCATATTTGATACGCCTAAAACTAGTAACGGCATAATTAATTCACGAGGGATTGAACCATCGATTGCGCTCGACAAAATTCTAATTAATTTTTGAGAAAAGAAAATCAGCAACAAAATAAATAAAATTGCCCCTTGGGTTTTCAATGTTTCTTTCACTAAATATCGACGAATTATCACATCTTACCTTTATCTGTTGGCACAAAATCAGACTATTATAATCTGATTTGTTTCGTTTTAGTTATCTTTTTGTTGCTATCCAACAATGAACCGATAGAATATAAATTATCTGCACTAATTCATAAACGAGAAGCACCATGGAATTTCAAATAAAAAACAGTACTATTATAACTAAACAAAAAACAGAGTGTTTAGTTGTTTCAATTGATTCAAGAAAAAACCAGTCTGATTTTGTCAAAGATATCGATAAATCAACCAATGGTTTAGTTAGTCAACTTATCAAATCAGGTGATATAAGTTGCGAACTAGGTAAAACTACTTTGTTATATCCAAATAACAATTTAAAACAAAAACTTTTATTTGTTGGTTGTGGCAAAGCAAAAACATTTGACTCAGCTCAAGCTAAAACCGTTATTAAAGCGGTAATAAAAGAACTACTAGCCAAAAAAATTAAAAATATCGCATGGGATCTATTAGCGTTCAATGAAGTAAATAGCCTTGAAATAGCCAAACAATTGCCGCAAATTATTAGCGATATAACTTATCGGTTTGATGATTTTAAAACGACTAAAGATCCTGTACCAAGCTTAACTAAAGTGACATTATTAATTCATAATAAGAAAGCGTTATCAGCATTAACTGATAACTTGTTACAAGGGCAAATTATTGCTAATGCTATTACCGTAACAAAAACAATTGCCAATATGCCGTCAAATATTTGTAACGCAAAATACTTAGCCGAACAAGGTAAACAACTAGGCAAACAGCATTCATCATTAAAAGTAACCTGCCTTGGCGAAAGCGAATTGGCAAAATTAAACATGAACGCTTATTTAGCAGTAGGGCGGGGTTCGCAAAACGAATCAATCATGACTATTATTGAATACAAAGGTGCTAAAGATAAAAAAGCCCAGCCGTATGTTTTAGTCGGCAAGGGACTAACCTTTGATTCAGGAGGAATATCAATCAAATCATCTGCAGGCATGGACGAAATGAAATACGATATGTGCGGTGCGGCAACCGTTTATGGTGTTATGCAGGCTGTGGCAGAGTTAAAATTACCTATTAACGTTGTTGGAGTCATGGCGGGTTGTGAAAACATGCCTGACGGCAACAGCTACCGTCCTGGCGACATATTGACAACCATGTCAGGTATTACAGTTGAAGTGATTAACACTGATGCTGAAGGTCGCTTAGTCTTATGTGATGCTTTAACATATATTGAACGTTACAATCCAAAAACTGTTATTGATATTGCCACTTTAACTGGCGCTTGTATCGTTGCACTAGGACATCACTATACTGGAGTAATGGGTAATAACGACAAATTAATTGCACAATTGATCTTATCATCCAACAAAGCAGGCGACAAAGCATGGGCGCTACCGATTGATAGTGAATTCCAAGAACAAATCAAATCAACCTGTGCTGATATTGTTAATACTGGTGGTCGAGATGGCGGCACCATTACTGCGGCATGCTTCTTATCACGTTTTACCGAAAAATATCAATGGGCACATCTAGATATTGCTGGCACAGCGTGGAAATCTGGTGGGCAAAAAGGAGCAACGGGTCGTCCAGTTGCCATGTTGATTCAATATCTACTAGATCAATAAATCGAGCTAAGATTTTATGAAAAAAGTGATCTTCTATTTACTTGAAAACCAAACAGAAGCCGACGAGTCTGGCGTGCTTTTTTACGAAAAACTAGCATGCAAAAAAATAGTTGAAGCATGGCACGCCAATCAGCGCGTGCAAGTTGCTTGTCAGGATCAGGGTCAAGCAGAACGAATAGACGAGTACCTATGGCAACTCGAAACCGACAATTTTGTTCCGCATAATTTGGCTGGTGAAGGCATGAAAGGGGGATCACCTGTTGAAATTAGCTGGCCACAAAAACGCAGCAGCGGCACACGTCAGCTACTTATTAATTTACAAGAACAATTTCCTGAATTTGCAGGTGTTTATCGTGATATTATCGATTTTGTGCCAGTGGATGAGCAGCTAAAGTCATTAGCAAGGAAACGGTACAAGTTGTATAAAGAGGCAGGATTTAATCTTAAAACGATTTCAATTAATTGCGAATAATATTAGGGATGTTTTTTTATTTCTTCACTGATTATTTTTTCTAAAACTTAATGTAAAAATTAAATAAAATCAATATCCTGCCTGAATGTTTTTTAATGGTGAAATCTGTGCATTATCCAAAAACTCAAAATTCACGCCAACCCTTTTTTTATTGATGGGTAAAAATTAATGAAAAACAATAAATTAAAATCATCTTGTAGAAAAGGGTATTTTAAAGTAGAAAACCTGTTTTGCTTTTGCAAAACTATGTTTATAGTATATCTGTTTCTCTATTAACGCCATATAGGTGGTTTAGAAAAACGCTCTTTTTTCGTTGTGCTTTCTTATATATTCCATTTTATAATTTGTTAGGTATGTTTAGGTTAGCACTATTACACTTTTATTTTTTAATAGCAAATTTAGGTTTTCTCAAGCTAAATTTTGTTGATTAATATTGCATCGATTATTGACTGTATCAAGACTATTTTGCCAGTTTATGATATGATTAGTGCCAAATTCAATGGCAATGAGTTATGGTGATTATGAGTTATCAAGTTCTGGCACGCAAATGGCGACCAAAATCATTTTCTGAGGTTGTGGGGCAGCAACATGTCCTTAAAATTTTGTCTAATGCACTTTCGCTAGGGCGAGTTCATCATGCTTATTTGTTTTCAGGCACTCGAGGAGTAGGTAAAACGTCAATTGCGCGTTTGTTAGCAAAAGGGCTGAATTGCGAAACAGGCATTACTGCTACACCATGTGGAGTTTGTGATAATTGTCGTGATATTGAACAAGGTCGTTTTGTTGATTTACTTGAAATTGATGCCGCATCTCGTACCAAGGTCGAAGACACTCGTGAAATACTTGATAACATCCAATATTTACCAACTAAAGGGCGCTTTAAGGTTTATTTGATTGATGAAGTGCATATGTTATCGCGCAGTAGCTTTAATGCACTTCTTAAAACCCTAGAGGAGCCACCTGAGCATGTTAAGTTTTTATTGGCAACTACAGATCCGCAAAAATTACCTATAACTATTTTATCACGTTGTTTGCATTTACATTTAAATGTATTAGATACAACATTAATTGGCCAGCAACTTGAACATATTTTAAAATTAGAGCAAATCAGCAGCGATCCGAAAGCGATTGGGTTATTAGCTAAAGCAGCTAATGGCAGTATGCGTGATGCGCTGAGTTTAGCCGATCAAGCGATTGCTCTTGGTAACGGTAAGGTCGATGCAGAATCAGTGTCGGTAATGCTTGGTACACTTGATAAGTCGGTTCCTTTTGCAATTGTTGAAGCATTACATAATAGTGATGGTAATGCCTTAATGCAACAAATTGAAGCAGCTGCTATACAGGGCGCTGATTGGGATAATCTGTTAGCCGAAACCATTACTTTATTGCATCAAATTGCGTTATTACAAGTAGTGCCAACTGCTTTGGGTGATTATATTGATAATGAAGAGCGCATACGTTTTTTAGCACAATATATGGCACCTAACGATGTGCAGTTGTTTTATCAAATTTTGCTAATGGGTCGTAAAGAGCTTTCTTTTTCGCCTGATAAAAAAATTGGTGTCGAGATGAGTTTTTTACGCGCTTTAGCCTTTATGCCAAAGGTGGTTGATGCTGTTACACCACCAGTTATGGCTAGTTCGGCATCTGTTCAAGGCAATAAGCAGACTCAAACTCAAAAGCAAACTAAAGAACCGCCTAATACCCAATCGCAATCACAAGCAGTAATGCATGCGAATGTATCAAGGCAAGCAGAAGCTAATAATCAGGCTGTAAATCAAACTAAAAAACAATCTCGAATTCAGCAATCTGATCCTATACTTGCAACAGTGAGCCAGCCAGTTAATCATATCGAACAGAATACACCACAATCAGTGATAAGTTCGTCATTAACAAATGAGCAAAGTCAGCACAACGACTTAAACGATTTAACCGTTTTGTCTTCAAAAACAGCGTCAACATCTAAAGCCAAACCAGCAACGGCGGATCTAACGATTCCTGATGATGTGTCGTCGGTGACTAAAAGCATTTTAGAAATGCGTATGCAGTTGTTAAAAGAGGAACAATATCCAAAAAAGTCTGAATCGGTTGATGTAATTCAACCAAAAAATTTAGTAATAAATAAATCACTAACACGAATTAAACAGAGCTCTGTGCCAGTAAACGATATCGATAACAACGATAACGGCAATAGTAAAGAAGACATTACCGCTGAAAATTATCGATGGCAAGCCAGTGGTCTAATTGCAATGAAGGAAGAATTGCTGGTCGATACTAAGGCTTTTCGTGAGTCACTAAATGGTGATAAAACTCCTGAAATGACTAAGAAATTAATTACCGAAATGGCGCAAAAAGATGCCTGGTGTGCCGAGATTGAGCAATTAGATTTACCGCCGTTAATTAAGCAAATCGTAGTTAATTCAGCTTTTGAACAAGTAGATAGTGGAACGATTGTGTTGCATTTGCGTTCAACCGTTAAGCATTTAATTAATTCGGTATCGAATGTGATCAAGGTAAAAAAAGCGCTATGCAAACATCGTAACCAAGAGCTTGATGTAGATATTATTATTGATGATGTGAATTATAAAACACCAGTTGAAATGCGCGAAGAGTTATACCAAGAAAAACTTGCGCAGGCGAAGATAGCCATTACCGAAGATTCAAAAGTGGCTACAATTTGTCGATATTTTGATGCTAAGATTGATGAAGCCAGTATTCGTCCTGTATAATGCGGACTATATTTTTTAATGAGGAATTATTATGTTTTCAGGTGGAAAAGGTGGTTTGGGCAATTTAATGAAACAAGCCCAACAAATGCAAGCTAAAATGCAACAAGCACAAGAGGAGATCGCTAAATTAGAAGTTACTGGCGAATCAGGTGCTGGCTTAGTTAAAGTCACTATTAATGGTACTCACAACTGTAAGCGCGTTGAAATTGATCCATCGCTTATGGCTGATGATGATAAAGAGATGTTAGAAGATCTTATTGCTGCGGCTTATAATGATGCGGCTCGCCGTTTAGATGAAGCACAAAAAGAAAGAATGGCTCAGGTTACTGGTGGTATGCAATTACCACCAGGTTTTAAAATGCCGTTTTAAGTTAACGCACTAATTTAGTTAGTTAAACTTTTTATATTGCCGACTTTGAGTATCAAGTCGGCAATATTGTTTTTTTATTGCCTGTCTATTTATACAGTTTTTCTTTATTATTTTTTTGCTATCGGGTAAACTACACCTTATTATTTGCTTATTTGTTATGCTTTATTATTAAGGATATATTGTGATTGGTCGTTTACGTGGTACCATTATTGAAAAGCAACCTCCTAAAGTCTTGATAGAAGTCGGTGGCATCGGTTACGATGTGTTTATGCCGATGACCTGTTTTTATGAATTACCCGAAAATGGACGAGAAGTCATTGTGTTAACACATTTCTCCGTGCGTGAAGATGCCCAAATCCTGTATGGTTTTAATCAAGAACAAGAGCGTGAATTGTTTCGAGAACTCATTAAAGTTAATGGAGTTGGTCCTAAGTTGGCGTTAGCCATTTTATCGGGCATGTCAGCAGCACAATTCATTAGTGCTGTTGAACAAGGTGAAATTAAAACACTAGTTAAATTGCCCGGCGTAGGTAATAAAACTGCACAACGATTAATTGTTGAAATGAAAGATCGCCTTAAACATTTTTGTGAGCAATCATCAAATGTTAGCTTGGTTTCTGATGTAGATAGTGTTCAAAAGTTAGCTAATCAAATTGAAAGCGAGGCTGTTTCGGCTTTAATAGCATTAGGTTATAAACCACAAGAAGCTAGCCGTATTATTAATAAAGTAATTAAACCAGAAATGGATAGCGAAACGCTGATTCGTGAAGCCTTAAAGTCGGCACTGTAAATAGGGATTGATTATGATTGAAGCGGATCGTTTAATTGCTCCACAAGCGCAAAAGGAAGAAGAGTCACTAGATCGTGCTATTCGCCCTAAATGTTTGGATGAATATATTGGGCAACCGCAAGTGCGTGAACAGATGAAGATTTTTATTCAAGCAGCTAAGCAACGCAGTGATGCACTTGATCATGTGTTAATTTTTGGGCCGCCAGGATTAGGAAAAACCACGTTAGCTAATATTGTTGCCAACGAAATGAATGTTAACCTACGTACTACTTCAGGACCTGTGCTTGAAAAGGCCGGCGATTTAGCTGCTATGTTGACTAATTTAGAGCCCAATGATGTATTGTTTATTGATGAAATCCACCGATTGTCTCCTGTTGTTGAGGAAATTTTATATCCTGCAATGGAAGATTATCAATTAGATATTATGATTGGTGAAGGGCCTGCAGCACGTTCAATCAAAATCGATCTTCCCCCCTTTACATTAATAGGTGCAACAACCCGTGCAGGATCGTTAACTTCACCATTGCGAGATCGTTTTGGTATTGTACAACGACTTGAGTTTTATCGGGTTGAGGATTTGGAATATATTGTTAGCCGTAGCGCTAAATTTTTGGGAATGGATCTGTCAGACGAAGGTGCGCATTTGATTGCCCAACGTTCACGCGGTACCCCCCGAATTGCAAATCGACTTTTGCGCCGTGTGCGCGATTATGCCGATGTAAAATCAAAAGGTGTTATCGACAAAGAAATTGCTACTCAAGCGCTAGATATGCTTGATGTTGATAATGAAGGTTTTGATTATATGGATCGCAAATTATTACTGGCTATTATAGAAAAATTTATGGGTGGTCCTGTTGGTTTAGATAACATTGCCGCGGCAATTGGTGAAGAGCGTGAAACGATCGAAGATGTACTTGAACCTTTTTTAATTCAGCAAGGTTATATCCAAAGAACGCCACGCGGTAGAATTGCTACACCTCATGCGTATCAGCATTTTGGGATTATTCAGGATAATTGAACAGTTAAAATTATACTAGTTTATGTTAACAAAAAGCGTGGCTATTTGCTCAGCCACGCTTTTTTATTAATCAAGTTTAATTCTATTTGGAATTTAACCGAGCTCTTTTTCAGTAAACATGCCACTAAATAAGTCAGTACTTAAGTAGCGTTCACCAGAAGAAGGTAAAATGACTACAATAGTTTTATTAGCATTTTCTGGTAATTTTGCTAATCGATCGGCAGCATAAACGGCGGCACCAGATGAAATTCCTGCTAAGATTCCTTCTGTTTCCATCAATTTGCGGGCTGTTTCGATCGCTTCTTCATTTGATACTTTTTCTACCACATCAATTAAACTTAAATCAAGATTTGCAGGAATAAAACCAGCTCCAATACCTTGAATTTTGTGAGGTCCCGGCTTAATTGGTTCACCTGCTAGTGTTTGACTGATTACTGGTGAGTTGGTTGGCTCAATGGCAACAGCAGTTATATTTTTACCCTGCGTTTTTTTGATATAACGTGTTACACCTGTAAATGTACCGCCCGTTCCTACTCCAGCAATAAAAATATCGACTTTACCATCGGTATCTTGCCAAATTTCAGGACCCGTTGTTTTTTCGTGAATTTCTGGATTAGCAGGATTACTAAACTGCTGTAGCATCAGGTTCTTTTTAGGATCCCTTGCCACCATTTCCTCTGCTTTTTCGATTGCGCCTTTCATACCTTTAGCAGCTTCAGTTAATACTAAGTTAGCACCTAAGGCTTTTAGTAGCTTTCTGCGTTCAATACTCATGCTTTCAGGCATGGTTAACGTTAGCTTATAGCCTCGAGCAGCGGCTACAGCTGCAAGTGCAATCCCAGTATTACCACTTGTTGGTTCAATTAGTTCAACATCAGTAGTTAATAAACCACGCTTTTCAGCATCCCAAATCATGTTTGAGGCAATGCGGCATTTGACGCTAAAACTTGGATTGCGAGCCTCAACTTTGGCTAAAATATTACCGTGACCAAAATGTTTTAATCTGACTAATGGTGTATACCCAATAGTTTGTGAATTATCATCAAAGATATTACTCATAATAAAGTCCTTCTTTAGTTCTAATTAGCTCAAGAGAAACTCTCTCTCTCTAATTACTTAATCATATTTATCATTATAAATACTACCTAAAAAGATGGTACTAATTAATTATTATAATGATATTCATTTTAGCTATAAGATGATCTTTGTTTGTAGGAGTTTTTTATAAATGTTAGTAATTGCCAAGGTTCTAAAATTGAATTTTTTGTTAAAAATGTGTTATCACAAAATATATGACTTTAAATCAACAAATCCTTTAGTATTTATTGGATTTTATGTAAATGTATGAAATTATCTGATATCAATTAATTTAAATTCTTACTATTTTAGCTCCTTTATACCTATGGTTTATTTATATTCCTATTTCAATAATAGTGTTAATACTAGTTATTTTTAACAAAAAATAATCAAATTAATAAGGCAAATATAAATTACTACAGGTTAGGTAATTTTTTACGATGTTTATTTTGATTATTTTTCTCATGTCAGTAACAGGGGGTATTGCTAGGGCTTAATATAGCTATATTCTAATTGAATAGATAATAAGCTGGTTTATTTGGATAATTGTAAATAGACCATAATATGGTACGCCCGGGTGGACTCGAACCACTGACCCCCACCATGTCAAGGTGATGCTCTAACCAACTGAGCTACGGGCGTATATTTGAAACACGTAAATATTAACTGTCAAATCGGTTTGTATCAAGTAAAAAAATAAAAAAATAGCTTTTTTTTTAGTCTGTTGAACTAAATTTATTATAGAATTAACATTATATGTAATAAATTCTAAAAATTACAATAGATATTGTTTAATGCAGCTGTTTAAAAAACATTTTATTTTTCGGATTGAATTACCAGTTTTCGAAAATTGATGGTGGTTTGTTTACTTTAATTTAGCTATACTCGCTAGCCCAAGTCGGATTTTATATGTTTAGGTTAGTATGTCAATAAAAGATCATATTGAAGATGTTTTACAAAATGTTTTTGGTTACAAGTCATTTCGAAATCAACAAAGAGAAATTATTGAATCTATTATTGATGGTCGTGATACTTTAACAATTATTCCAACTGGGGGCGGAAAATCTTTATGTTATCAAATTCCCGCAGTTTTATTACCAGGAACAGCAATAGTTGTTTCACCCTTAATTTCTTTGATGAAAGATCAGGTTGATCAATTATTAGCTAATGGTATTGCTGCTGCCTATCTTAATGCCTCACAATCATCTATAGAACAACAAAAAGTTATCAAGCAATATTTGGATCATTCAATAAAACTATTATACGTTTCTCCTGAAAGATTGGGTGTTTACTCTTTTTCTTCATTAATTGATGAGTATCCTCCTTCATTAATAGCTATTGATGAGGCGCATTGCATTTCTCAATGGGGGCATGATTTTAGGCCTGATTATAGGCAATTAGGACAACTTTCTATTCGTTTCCCTAAAGTCCCTATTGTTGCATTGACTGCAACAGCAGACACAATGACACAAAAGGATATTATTCATCAACTTAATTTGGTTAATCCATTGGTTGTAGTAAGAAGCTTTGATCGGTCTAATATTCGTTATACAGTTGTTGAAAAATTTAATCAATTTGAACAAGTTGTTTCTTTTATTGAGACGCAAAAAGGTAATAGTGGAATTATTTATTGTTCAAGCCGTTCTAGAGTTGAAGATATGACAACTAGGCTTGCTTCCCGTGGGTTTTCTGTTAAGGCTTATCATGCTGGGTTGACTAATAATGAACGTCAACAGGCCCAAGAAGATTTTATAAAAGATAATGTGCAAATTATTGTAGCTACCGTTGCATTTGGTATGGGAATTAACAAACCTAATGTGCGTTTTGTTGTTCATGCTGATAGCCCAAGAACGATTGAATCTTATTATCAAGAAACAGGCCGTGCAGGTCGTGATGGTGTACCAGCTGAAGCTATACTATTATTTAATAGTAAAGATCTTAATTGGTATCAGCAACAAGTTATTAAAAAAGGGAATGGTCAACATCAAGATATAGAATTACAAAAGATCAATGCAATGGAGGCTTTTGCACAAAGTTTGACTTGTCGGCGCATTGTGTTGCTTAATTATTTTGGTGAAGAGAGGACCGAACCATGTAATAACTGCGATGTTTGTTTATATCCTCCAGAGCTTTATAACGGTTTAATTGATGCACAAAAAGTTTTATCTTGTGTTTATCGTGTAGAACAGCATTATGGTGCTCAATATATTATTGACGTGTTACGTGGTTCTGGGCGAACTCAAATTAAAGAAAATGGTCATGATAAGTTATCGGTTTATGGTATCGGCAAGCAGTATTCATCAGATTATTGGTTAAGTGTTATTAGACAGCTAGTTTATTTGGGGTATTTAAGTCAAAATATATCTGCTTTTACTACGCTTCAGTTAACACAAAAAGCGCGTCTAATACTTAGAGGTGAAATATCATTATCATTAGCTAAACCACGTTTAGAAATTGTTAAGAAAAGCAGAATTAATCGCTATGCAAGAGCAATTAATTTAACAACAATTCTATCTTACGAAGAGCGTATTTTATTTAATAATCTTAAAAGATTACGCAAAAGTATTGCCGATGCTGAAGATATTCCTCCCTATATTGTTTTTAGTGATGCAACATTGCTTGAGATGGTTCAGACTAAACCTGAAAGTAAAAAACAGTTAATTAACGTTACTGGTGTGGGTAAAATTAAGTTACAAAAATATGGTAACTTGTTTTTAGATGAAATAAATGAATTTATGATAAAAAATATGTAACAATTTTATACTGAAAAATACTTCTTGAGCTTTTACCTCGTTTGGTTCTGGTAATCTTCAAAAGGTACCTAATGGCTACATTTCATGTGTTGTTTCCTTCTTGCTGTATCTAATTAATAAATAATCTACTGTTTTTTTTTAATTTTATAATTATTAAAATAATATCTTACTTATTTATTTTAAATGTTATTGATATCTAATTTGATTGAATATCAAGCTGATTAAGCTATAATGCAACGACTTCAAATAATTTACAGTTGTAATGATTATTGGTTTTATCGGTGCAGGTAAAGTAGGTTGCACTTTAGCTAAGTATTTTTCTATATGTGGAATGCAGATTTCTGGATTTTATAGCCAAACCTATGAACATGCAAAAGAGGCAAGTGATTTTACTCAAAGCCAACATTATACTTCTTTACCTGAATTAGTTAATGATAGTGATTTCATATTAGTCACAGTACCTGATGGTCAAATAGTCACAGTTTGGCAAGAACTTTGTCAATTATCTATTGCTAACAAATGGATTGGTCATTGTAGTGGTCTGTTAACATCACATATTTTTAGTCAACATAAGGTTGTTCACCCATTTGCGTTTTCTTTGCATCCTTTATATGCTATTTATGATAGATTTAGTTGCTATATGGCAATGTCAGGTATCTCTTTTACTCTTGAAGCAAATGAAAATATTATCCCTCAATTACGAGCCACATTAGCTCCACTAAATAATCCTTTAGCAATTTTACCTGCAAGTAAAAAACCGTTGTATCATGCTGCTTGTGTTATGTTAAGTAATCAAGTTATTGCATTGGTTCAAATCGGTGTTGATTTGTTTAAACAATGTACACTAGATGCTGAATTTAGTGAACAGGCTTGGCATCCATTATTTCTAGGAAATGCAAATAATATTGGTAAAGTAGGAGTGATCAATGCTTTGACTGGACCTGTCGAACGTGGTGATATTGAAACTATCAAACAACATATTATGGCAATGCCTGATGAACTCAAGCCGATTTATCTACAATTATCAACTATTTTACTTAATATTAGTCGGAAAAAACATCCAAATAAGGATTATCGACAATTAGAGCTGGAGCTGTTACCTTGAAAAATACAATTCTTACACTACAAAAACGCAAGCAAAATCAACAAAAAATTACCATGTTAACTGCATACGATTATACTACAGCCAAATTAATGGACGAAAGTGGTATAGATTGTCTGTTAGTCGGTGATTCTTTAGGAATGGTGATGTTAGGTTACGATAGTACTGTATCGGTTACTATGGAGGATATGATTCACCATTCCAAAGCAGTAGCAAGAGCCGCTAAGTCAGCTTTTGTGGTGACAGATTTACCTTTTATGTCTTATCACACGTCTGTATATGATGCGGTTTTAAATGCAGGTCGTTTAATCAAAGAAGGGCAAGCTCAAGCAGTGAAACTTGAAGGTGGGCAAGCATTTTATGAACATATCAAAATGATTACACAAGCATCTATTCCTGTTGTAGCGCATATTGGGTTAATGCCACAATCTGTACTTGCTTTAGGTGGGTATAAAGTTCAAGGTAAGGATTATGAACATGCTAAAAATATTGTTCTTGATGCATTAGCGGTTGAAAAAGCTGGTGCTGCAGCTATTTTGCTTGAGTGTGTTCCGGCAGGTTTAGCGAAATTTATCACACAATTAGTTAATATTCCGACGATTGGCATTGGAGCGGGGGGGGATTGTGATGGGCAAGTGCTAGTTTATCAAGATATGTTATCAATGTATGATGGTATTTCGTCAAAATTTGTGAAATCTTTTGCATCGATTGGTGAACAAATGAAACAAGCTTTTAAATTGTATTGCCAAGAAGTTAATAATCGACAGTTCCCAGCTACAAATCATGAGTTTTCTATTGAAGATAATGTTATAGAGAAACTCAAGCTTGAATTTACTATTAACCATAAGGGCTAATACAAATGAATATTGTAAGTACAATTAAAGAAGTCCAAGCACAAGTAAAAGCTTGGCGTCAAGCTGGGTATAGTATAGGGCTTGTTCCCACAATGGGATATTTGCATGAAGGTCACCAAAGTCTGATGGCTGCGGCTAAAAAGGAAAACCAAAAAGTAATTGTGAGCATTTTTGTTAATCCTATCCAGTTTGGTCCTTCTGAGGATTTAGCCAGCTATCCTCGTGATTTAAATAGAGATAAAGTTGCTTGTGAGCAGATGGGGGTAGATTTGATTTTTTGCCCAACGGTTAATGAAATGTATGTTCCTAATTTTAGCAGCTATGTTGACGTTAATGGTTTAACCAACGCATTATGTGGACAAAAGCGTCCAGGGCATTTTAAAGGTGTTTGCACTGTTGTCACAAAATTATTTAATATTACGCAACCTGATCGTGCTTATTTTGGTCAGAAAGATGCACAGCAGCTAGCTGTAATTAAACGTATGGTAAATGATCTGAATTTTAATATTGAGATTGTTGGTTGTCCGATTGTGCGTGAAGCTGATGGGCTAGCTAAAAGCTCACGTAATAGTTATTTGTCTGAAAGCGAACGATCCGCATCTGTTTGCCTTTATCAAGCTATAGAAAGTGCCAAAGCAATGATAAAGCAGGGAGAAAAGTCAGTAACTGTTATTACAAAAGTTATGCATGAGCTTATAAACAATCAACCCTTAGCTAAAATTGATTATATTGAATTTGTTGATCTAGCATCTTTACAATCGGTTGATATGCTTGAGCAAGATAGCTTATGTGCATTAGCCGTTTATATTGGTAAAACACGGTTAATTGATAATTTTATATATCAACATCCCTAGTTATAACAATATTTTCGTGATAGATATATAAAACCGCTTGATATAAAGCGGTTTTTTTGTCATTTGTCGTGTAATAAAAATTTTTTAAGAAGATTAAATCAACGAGTTTATTATTCTGCCAATTTATTGTTTAGCTATTTTACTGTAGAATGGTCAAAATTTTATGCCTTAAATCAGGATTTATGCATTAATTATGAAAAATACGACTTATAATCCACAAGAAATTGAACAACCTATCTACAAACATTGGGAAGAAAGTGGGTATTTCAAACCCAATGGCGATAAGTCCCAACCAAGTTACTGTATTGCTATCCCACCACCAAATGTAACTGGGAGTTTACATATGGGGCATGCATTTCAACAAACTATTATGGATGCCTTAATTCGTTATCATCGTATGCAAGGCAATAATACTTTGTGGCAATCAGGAACCGATCATGCAGGTATAGCAACGCAAATGGTTGTAGAGCGGAAAATTGCTGCAGAAGAAAACAAAACTCGTCATGATTATGGTCGTGATGTATTTATCGAAAAAATCTGGCAATGGAAAGCTGAGTCAGGTGGCAGCATTACAAAGCAAATGCGCCGTTTAGGGGATTCAGTTGATTGGGAGCGTGAGCGTTTTACAATGGACCAAGGCTTATCCAATGCCGTTAAGGAAGTTTTTGTTAGATTATATCAAGAAGATCTGATTTATCGCGGCAAACGTTTAGTTAATTGGGATCCAAAACTGCGTACAGCTATTTCTGATCTTGAAGTCGAAAATCGTGAAGTAAAAGGTTCAATGTGGCACTTACGTTATCCTCTTGCTGATGGTATGAAAACATCAGAAGGAAAAGATTATTTAGTTGTCGCCACAACTCGTCCTGAAACACTATTCGGTGACACAGGTGTTGCTGTTAACCCTGAAGATCCACGCTATAAAGATCTGATTGGTAAATTTGTAGTATTACCGTTCGTAAATCGTCGCATTCCTATTATTGGTGATGAACATGCCGATATGACTAAAGGTACTGGTTGTGTAAAAATCACACCTGCTCATGACTTTAATGACTACGAAGTTGGGCGTCGTCATCAGTTACCAATGATAAATATCCTAACTTTTGATGGTGATATTCGTACACAAGCTGAAGTATTTGATACTAATGGGGAACCTAGCACGTTATATTCAACTGATATACCATTAGAATTTCAGAATTTAGAGCGTTTTGCTGCCCGTAAAACTGTTCTTGCACAATGTGAAAAACTAGGTATTTTGGAAAAAATAGAACCTCATGATTTAACCATTCCTTATGGTGATCGTGGCGGTGTTGTTATTGAACCTATGTTGACGGACCAATGGTATGTGCGAGCCAAAGTGCTTGCAAAACCAGCCATTGATGCCGTCAAAAATGGTGATATTCAGTTCGTACCAAAACAATACGAAAACATGTATTTTTCTTGGATGAATGATATTCAAGATTGGTGTATTTCCCGTCAATTATGGTGGGGACACCGTATTCCAGCTTGGTATGATAAACAAGGTAATGTATATGTGGGGCGTGATGAAGCTGAAGTACGACGTGAAAATAATTTGCCAAATGATATTGAGTTAGAGCAAGATGAAGATGTGCTTGATACTTGGTTCTCGTCAGCGCTTTGGACATTTTCAACGTTAGGTTGGCCAGAAAATACTGACGACTTAACCACGTTCCATCCAACGAATGTGCTAGTGACCGGTTTTGATATTATATTCTTCTGGGTAGCTAGAATGATCATGATGACCATGCATTTTATAAAAGATGAACATGGAAAACCGCAAGTCCCATTTAAAACGGTGTATGTCACAGGTCTAATTCGTGATGAAGAAGGACAAAAAATGTCAAAATCTAAAGGAAACGTTATCGATCCTTTAGATATGATTGATGGTATTTCATTAGCTGATTTGTTAAAAAAACGAACAGGCAATATGATGCAACCACAACTTGCTGAGAAAATTGCTAAGCGAACAGAAAAGCAATTTCCAAATGGCATTGAAGCGCATGGTACTGATGCGCTACGATTTACACTCGCAGCACTAGCATCAACAGGGCGTGATATTAATTGGGATTTAAAACGTTTAGAAGGTTATCGTAATTTCTGTAATAAACTATGGAATGCAAGCCGTTATGTGTTAATGAATACTGAGCAGCATGATTGTGGTTTTAAAGGAGGAGATTTAGATTATTCGCTAGCTGATAAATGGATTTTGGCTGAATTTAATCAAACAGTTAAAACTTATCGTGAGGCATTTGATACTTATCGTTTTGATTTGGCTGCTAATATTTTATATGAGTTCACTTGGAACCAGTTCTGTGATTGGTATTTAGAACTAACGAAATCCATTTTAGCTAATGGCGAAGCATCGCAGCAACGTGCTGCTCGTCATACGTTAGTGACTGTATTAGAAGCTCTATTACGTCTGGCTCATCCAATTATTCCATTTATAACGGAAGAAATTTGGCAAAATGTAAAACCACTAATGGGTATTAAAGCTGATACCATTATGTTACAACCAATGCCTATTTTTGATAACCAGTCTTCAAATGATGAGGCAGTTGCAGATATTAATTGGATAAAAGATGCGGTAATTGCTGTACGTAATATTCGTGCAGAAATGAACATTGCACCAAGTAAGCCTCTGCAGTTATTAATTCGTAAAGCGTCACCAACAGTGCATCGAATTACTAGTAATAATATTAGTTTTATTGAATCATTAGCAAGATTATCTGAAATAGTCTTATTAGATGAAAATGAAACTGGACCTTTATCAGTAACTAAATTAGTTGACGGTGCAGAATTATTAATACCTATGGCAGGATTAATTAATAAAGAAAATGAACTTGCTCGTTTAGAAAAAGAAATTGCACGCATTGAAGGTGAAATTATGCGGATTGCAAACAAGTTATCTAACGCAAGCTTTGTTGATAAAGCACCTGCGGCAGTGGTCACTAAAGAGAAAGAAAAACAACAAGGTTATATTAATGATAAAGCCAAACTGCAAGAACAGTATTTGTTGATAAAAAATCTTTAATATTAATAATAAAAAGTCTCTCAAATGAGAGGCTTTTATACTTATTAAATCAAAATTTGTACCCAACTCCAATCATAGCAACCCAAGGATCAAGCTTATAATTGGCTGTCACTTTTGTATTGCCTAAATGTGTAGTTGCTTTCGTTTCAATATCAATATAACGTATTTGAGCATTAACGAGCCAATTTTCATTGAAAGTATAATCAGCACCAACCTGTGCTGCCCAGCCCCAGGAACTATCAAGATCTAAACCATGGAACCCAGCCTTTTTAGCTTCACCATTGAGTTTTTCATCAAAAAAGAAGGTGTAGTTTATGCCCATTCCAAGATAAGGTTGAAACTCATATTGCGAATCAAGCGGATACCAAACAGCACTTAATGTTGGCGGTAGGTGTTTAATTTTTCCTAAATGAGCACCAGAAAGGCCTGTTGAATTACCACCACCTAACTTAAGCTGATGGCTAAAAGGCGTTGCAGCTAGCAATTCGACACCAATATTATCAGTAACCATATATTGAAAGTTTAATCCAAGTTGGGTATCGTTATCTGCCTTTGCTTTTAGATCGCTTTTTACTCCACCTACTTTAACATGATCACTTTTATCTTGAGGATGAACATAAACCGGTCCTCCACGAATTATAATTTCATTTGCTGTATGAGCATAAGCCAAAGAGCTTACTAATCCCATTGAGATAAGCATTGTAATTGATGATACTTTCATTTTTGCCTCCAAAGTTAAATTGCGAATTAATGTAAATTATGACAACAAGTTTTAGTTAGATAAATAATATTGATTTTATAACTAATTTTATTTTACAATATTATAATACTGAATTTGATATTTCTGAGATTTATATCAAAATTCCTGACAAATAAAATTAAATTGATAACTTGCATTATTAATATAATTTATATAAAATAAACGGAAATGTTTAAGTGGGTTGTTAGCTCAGTCGGTAGAGCAGTTGACTCTTAATCAATTGGTCGCGGGTTCGATCCCCTCACAACCCACCATTCTTCTTATTTAAACTCTTATCTAATTCCAAAAAAATATTATATGATAAATAGCTAAGCTAAAAGTTACTTGCATCAAGTTGCACTGAATTGTGTATATGTTTTGTATACAAACTTTCTTGACTAAGTTGGCTAGTAATAAACTGTAGGAAAACGCCGAGTTGTTTACACTTCATGGTTAAAATAATCCTTTAAAAACTCATAAGGCGTTTTCCCTGAAATCGCTTTATGTGGTTTAACGGTATTATAAAAATTAATAAAGCGTTTTAGTTTTTGTTTTCTATCTATTGAATCGCTGAATATATGCTGATTATG
>NZ_JAGGHR010000031.1:0-26407 GCF_024104075.1 Gilliamella sp.
TAGATATTAGGTATACTGAATACTTACATTTTAAGTACTTTGTCACATTTAAGAATATGGACAGTAAACAATTAAAAATAACAATTACACGAGTATTAAAATCTTATTTATCAAAATAACAGGACAACACTAACGATGAGATTAAACTTGCTCAGCTTAAGCGACATGTTAATCTATTTCTGGCAAATGTAGAACGGAACGGTTTCAATATCACCATTATTTGAATAGAGTCCATACCGTTTAAACTTAGTAAAACCGATTAAGTTCTGTTTGTATTTTAAACTATGCTAATGAGTGAAAACAAGGTAAATATAAAATAGACCAACAAAAACTAAGAAAGATGGCAGCAGAGTTAACCAAAGGAATAAAAACGCAGGAAGATTTAGGTAAATTAACCAGTTTTATGAATAAGCTGGTAGTTAAAACTGCATTATGAATAGAGTAGTTTACTATTTATAACACCAAAAATCTCCTGACGTATTAAAAATAATATGACACCAATTGAATATAAAATACGAAAACAGGCAGAGTAAATTTTTTCCCAGTTTTGCACTAGCTAAGAGATATTTACATTTATTGTTTTATAAAAACAATAAATTAATTACATTAAGCAAATAATAAAAATAATAGAATGAAAACGTTAATCGATATTATGTATTTTTATGTTTAAAGTATAGAGAAATTGCCATATAATAAAAAAATAGTAAATAATTAGTTAATATTTGGTTGTGTTTTTTTAATCCATTAAAGGAAAGTATTTATGAGTAAAAGTGCGAGCGTTGCCCCAAAAGAGAGAATTAATATTAAGTATGTGCCAGCTACAGGCGATCAAACTGAAGAAAAGGAACTTCCATTAAATCTCGTTATAGTAGGTGATCATAAAGGTAGAACTGAAGATACTTCAATTGAAGAACGTCAGTTAGTTTCTATTGATAAAAATAACTTTAATGATGTAATGGAAAAATCGAATATAAATTTAACTTTTAATGTGCAAAATAAGTTGCAAGAAGATAATGATGAGGAATTATTAATTAACCTTGATATTAAAAACCTTTATTCATTTAACCCTGATCAAATAGCAAAGCAAGTACCAGAGATTAATAATTTAATTCAATTACGTGAAGCACTCACAGCTTTGAAAAACCCGATGGGTAATATTAAGGCCTTTAGAGAAGCGATTGCACATGTACTATCTGATGATACGGCAAGACAAAATCTATTAAATGAATTACAGATCTCTGATAAAGATTAGTACTTTTATTAGTATGTCTAGTTATTAAATTATTAATATTCAATTAAATAAGGAATTTAGGTATATGTCTAAAGCAGAATCTAATACTCTTCAAGAACCAACTACAATTCAAGAAAGCAGTTTGCTTGATCAAATTATGTCGAAATCTAGATTAACACCTGCAGAAGAAGGATATGAAACAGCTAAAAAAGGGGTAGCTGCTTTTATTGCTAAAATGTTAGAAAATGATAGTAAAGAAGAACCTATCAATAAAATACTTGTTGATCAAATGATTGCTGAGCTAGATAAAAAGATTTCAGCCCAAATGGATGAGATCTTACATCATAAAAAATTACAACAAGTTGAGAGTGCATGGCGTGGAATAAAGCTACTCGTTGACAGAACTGATTTTCGTGAAAATATTAAAATTCAGTTAATGCATGCAACAAAAGAAGAATTATTAGAAGATTTTGAATATGCACCAGAAATTGTTCAAAGTGGTTTTTATAAACATATCTATACAGCAGGATACGGTCAATTTGGTGGTGAACCTGTTGCAGCAGTGATTGGAAACTATGCATTTACTCCAGCTAGTCAAGATATTAAGTTAATGCAATATGTCACTGCTGTTGGAGCAATGGCTCATGCTCCATTTATTTCGTCTGTTTCGCCAAAATTTTTTGGAATTGACAGCTATACTGAAATGTCATCAATTAAAGAACTTAGTTCAATTTTTGAAAGCCCTGCATATACGAAATGGCGTTCATTTAGAGAATCTGAAGATGCTAGATATTGTAGTTTATTAGCTGGTAATTATCTTGCACGCTTACCTTATTCAACTTCAGATAATCCTATAAAAACATTTAATTATAATGAGCAAGTTAACGATAATCATAACCATTTCTTGTGGGCAAATTCAGCATTTACATTTGCAACTCGTATTACTAATAGTTTTGCAAAATACCGTTTTTGTGCCAACATAATTGGTCCTCAAAGTGGTGGTGCCGTTGAAGATTTACCAGTGCATCTTTATGAGTCAATGGGGGAGCTCCAAGCGAAAATTCCAACAGAAACACTTATTTCAGATCGTCGTGAACTTGAGCTAGCTGAACAAGGTTTTATTACATTAACAATGAGAAAAGGATCAGATAATGCTGCGTTTTTCTCGGCTAACTCAGTACAAATGCCTAAACGCTTCCCGAATACCAAAGAGGGAAAAGAAGCTGAAACAAATTACAAATTAGGTACACAGTTGCCTTATATGTTTATTATTAATCGATTAGCACACTACATTAAAGTATTGCAACGTGAGCAAATTGGTTCTTGGAAGGAAAGAGCCGACTTAGAGCGTGAGTTAAATGTTTGGCTTAAACAGTATGTGGCAGATCAAGAAAATCCGCCAGCTGATGTTCGTAGTCGAAAGCCATTACGAGCAGCCAGTGTAACTGTTTCAGATGTTGAAGGTGATCCAGGTTGGTATCAAGTTGGACTATTAGTTCGGCCTCATTTTAAATATATGGGAGCTAATTTTGAGTTATCACTCGTTGGTCGTCTAGATAAAGAATAATACCTAATATTATGGCAGCATTACAAAGGTGGCAAAAATATCAACAACAAAGCTTGTTTGATCGAATTCATTCTGAGTCGAATCAGAATGATTATGAATTAAATAAAACTCGTTTGGATTCGATTAAATTTAATTTATTAAGGATTCTTAATAGCCGTCCTGGTGGCTGCCAAAGCGCATATCCAATGGGTGTTGTTGATTTAAATGATGCAACAATGAATTCATCGGAAATTAAAACTGAAATTTGTCGAGAAATTAAGAATTGTATAGAAAAATATGAGCCTCGCATTATACAAGTTACAGTGATTGCTCGTGCAAATGATAGCAATTTACTTACAATGCAATTTGCAATTCAAGCAATTGTAAAGGATGAGTTTGGTACAGATAACATAGAGTTTAGAGTTCATTTTGATGATAGACAACGTTACTTTTTTGAATGATTGGGAACTGATTTTATGTCGTTAATTACAGAACAGTTCCACGATGAAATTGTATTTGTTCGAGATATTGCACATGACTTTGCAAAAGTGCACCCTCAATTGTTACAGTTTATCATCGAAGATGAAAAAGATCCTGATGTTGAAAGACTGATCGAAGGTCTTGCTTATATTACCAGTCAACTTAAATTAAAATTAAAATCTGGTTTACCAGAGTTAATTCAATCACTGTTGGTCTTATTATGGCCAAGTTACCTAAAGCCTATTCCAAGTTTAACTATTCTGGAAGCATCCGTTCACGATAAAACGGCAAGTGCTATGTTACGTAAAGGGAATGAAATAAAGTATCAAGCTACAGGTGAAGTTTCGTATGCTTTTCAAACTTGTCGTGATTTATTAGTTACACCATTAGTTATTCAAGATTTACAGCTATCGCATCACTTGCAACAAAATTCCCTTATTATTGATTTTGTATTAGATTCAGATTTAAAACTAAATAATCTAAATGATCTCCAATTCTATCTAGGTGAGGATAGCTACGTTGGTAGTATTTTATATATGATGCTATTAAATTATGTAGTATCAGGCTGTATTATTGTTAATGGTGTTGAGTTACCTTTAACCAATTTACGGTTTAACCCTATCGGTTTTAATAATGAGCAAACGCTCTTACCATATGCAGATAATACTAATAAAGGATTCAGAACACTACATGAATATTTTGCTTTTCCTGAGGGTTTTCTTTTTTTACAACTTTCACACGATGACAAAAATTTATTTCCTATAAGCGTTAATTATAATCATTTTCAATTAAAAATTAATTTTAGTTATATTATTGATTCTAGAATTAAATTGCGTAAAGATATGATAAAACTTAATTGTGTACCTGCAATAAATTTATTTTATCATGATGCGGAGCCAATACTATTAGATGGAAAAAAAGAAAAATATCCTTTAGAGGCTAACTATCAGTATAGTGATAACTTTGAAATTTACTCAGTAGTAAAGGTTGAAAGTAAGTCAGAAAAAAATAAGATAACAGAATATTACGATTTTAATCGATTCGAATATAAACACGAATTACATAAAGGTCCAGAAAGGCATTTTTACAATATTACACAAACGCAAGATAAACGAATGTTAACAATTCGTCACTGGATTTCTTTTGTCCGTAGTGATGAAAAGGATTGGATTGGTAATATCGAAACTATCTCAGTTAAATTACTTTGTTCAAATAAAGATAAACCATCCCAATTAAAAATTGGGGATTTGAATCAGGTTATTTCAATAGATCATAATAATTACCTTACATTGAAAAATATTATTCGTCCAACCCTGCAATTAGTTCCAATGATTGATGAAACACAATATTGGACAACTATTTCCAATTTGGCAAAAAACTACAAATCATTACTGCAAAAAGATATTTTAAAACAGATTTTTCAAAGTTATCACTTTCCTGCAATGCATAATCCACAGCAAGAAAGAACATTATTAAAAATTCTTAGTGGTATCGTTAAAATTGACTCCAACCAAATTGAACGTAAATTAGCAAATAGAATGGTTGTTCGAGGTGTGAAGACATATATACATTTAAGTCAATCAGTTTTTAAATCTGAAGGAGAGCTATACCTTTGGGGAACAGTGTTAGCTCATTTTTTAGCTCAGCAAGCCGCATTAAATTCATTTCATTTATTAGTTTTAGTAAATATTGATAATCAGGAGCGTTATACATGGCCAGTAAAAGTCGGTCAGCACTTGCTAATATAGACGCCAAAACATATAACTTCAATCAACTGATTGAGTTAATATATAAAACGCATAATAAACAGGATGATTTAAATAAAGATAGTTTTCCTGAGAATGAGTTAGTTTGTTATAAAGCAAATGGAGCTCTAGCTTTCCCTACAAGTGATATATCAAGTTTAAAAGAAACAGATGATGGAAAATATTTGTTAGAAACGACATTTTTAGGATTGCAAGGTAGTCAATCACCTTTACCAACTTTCTATTTAGAGAAATTCGCTTGGAGTTACGATCAAGATGAATCTGGTTTAAACCATTTTCTTGATCTATTTAATCATCGATTTATCACTTTGTTTCATCGCATTTGGCGTAAATATCGTTATTATATCTCTTATAATGATGGATTAGATGACTTTTCACAGCGCATGTTTGCTTTTGTTGGCTTAGAAAATCCCAAATTACGGGAAACACTACAAATTAATCATAGCAAAATGCTGTCATATGTAGGCTTACTTTCTGGTACGACTCGCTCTCCAGAAGTAATTAGCGGATTAATTGCACACTGTTTTGATTTAAATGATGTTTTTATTGTTCCCTGGCAAGAACGAATAGTACCAATTCAACCTGACCAGCAGACTTTTTTAGGTAAAATGAATTCTGAATTAGGTGAAAATTTTGTTATTGGCGATAATATTAATGACTGCAATGGAAAATTTCTTTTATGTTTAAATCAGCTATCTGTTAAGAGTTACCTTTCTTTTTTACCTTCTGGAAAATTATTTGAACCATTAAAAACATTGGTAACATTTATTTTACGTGATCAGCTTGCATTTGATGTTAGGCTCTCGTTAGCTAAAGATCAATTGAATGAAATGAATTTAGGTAATGAAACAAGTTGTTTATTGGGATGGACTACATTTATTGGTGAAATGCCAGATTATCCAAGTGTCACTATATGTATGCGAGAATAAAGTCATGGATCAAATTAATCATCAAATTTTACAGTTAAAAATAAGAAATACTGAGGCACTTCATAGTGGTAATACAAGAGAGCATGTGTTTAATCTCAACGGAGGTACAATTGGCAGTCATCAAAATGCTGAATGGCAGATACAAGATTTTTATAACACTGTTTCAGGTATTCATGCCCGAATAAATAATAAAGATGGATATTACTTTATTCAACCAATGGAGGATAAATTATTTATTAATCATTCTGAAATATCATCACAAGCCAATTCTGTTAAATTACAGCATGGCGATGAAATAAGAATAGGTAGCCTAATTATTCATGCCAGAATTGGAGCTGATCTTCATCAGTTATTAGATGATCCTTTAGATAAATCACCTTCACAGATTATATCAATTAATAATATATCACTAGATGATATGTTTAATAACAAAGATAAAAATACTATTTCACATCTATATAATGATAGTGATACAGAGCAAAAAAGTGAAATTGTTGACCCTTTTAAAGCAATAGAAAAAGACTCTAACGATGCATTATCTGAATTTTATAAAAGTATATCAGAACATGAAAACAGTGTATCAGAACAATCAAAATCATTAGTAGACTACAATGTAAAACAAGGAAGCCTAATGGACAATAATTTTATTGAAGTTCCTAATTGTGATTCAACGTTACATGATGACAATACATATACCATGGAAAATGTAAATTTAAGTTTAGTTCCTTTTCTTCGTGGATTGGGAATTAGTTTAAATATTCATAATACGGATGAAGCAAGTGCTCTTTTAGAGGAATTGGGAGAGACTCTTAAAGCTACTGTTGAAGGTTTATTAAAATTAAATCTTTCAAAAGATGTTTTGAAAAATAAAAATTTAAGACCAATAGAGGATAATCCCCTACGATTGAATCAGAATTACTCTGATACAATGGCGTTACTATTTTCTGAACAGCCTTGTTCTGTTTATTTATCAGCACCAGCAGCTGTAAAAGAATCATTAGAAAATATTGCAATCCATAATAAGGCTAGTGAAATTGCAACTAAATATGCACTTTCTGCTATGCTAGATGCGTTTTCACCCGATCAGTTATCAAATCGCTTTGAGATCTATCGCAATAGCCGAAAGGTGAAAGATCATGATGGAACATGGTCTTGGAATATGTACTGTAGTTACTACAAAGAGTTGTCATCTAATCGGCAACAAGGCTTTGAAAAATTGTTTTGGGAACATTATGAACAAGAATATGACAAACAATTGCGAAGACTTAATCAGGAGCGAATTTGATATGTGTAATCGTTTGTTGAAAATATCTTTTTGTCTTTTTTTATTGTTTAATCTTTTAGGGTGTGAAACAACTAAAAAGATTTTTGAAGTAATCAACGATCCCAATGTTCCTGTTGGTTATCCATCTGATAACCCAACTGAAGTAACACTGACCTTTTTATCTGATGAGGATATTAATCAAAATCAGGAGGGTGAGGCCACACCGATAGAACTACAAGTTATTTATCTTAATGAAGACTCACACTTTCTGAGTGCAAACTATGATCAGTTGTTAATTGAAGGACCTGAAAAAGTACTTGGCAAGAATTATGTTGATCATCAAGATTACACTATATTACCCGACCAATATAAAATTTTACCACCATTACAACTAACTGAAAAAACAAGATTTATTGGGGTAATAGCACATTATGGCGATATTAATAATTCTTATTGGGCTGACATTGCCGAAGTTGAAGCTATAGGCAAAAAAGCAACTTTTTTAATACACATAAAAACAAATGAAGTTTTAATTAAGAAGGAAGAAAAATAATGGGTACTCATAGCAATGTTATTTGGGTAAATGGGGCTGTTCGTCCACAAAATTTTCAGCAGCAACAGCGTTATTATGATTATTTATTAAGTCACCATTTAAACTTTATCAATAACTATTTTTATGGATTTAGTACCTTAGAACTCAATCGTGAATTTTTAAGACTAGGGCGCATAGGATTATCGTCTGCACTTGGACTAATGCCAGATGGCACATTATTTGATATACCATTTCAAGATCAATTACCAGATCCTATTGAAATAAAAAAATTAGACACCGCTGAAAGCCATAATATTTATCTTGTATTACCAAATCGGAGTGAGTCAGTTACTGCTATAGATTTTACAAACAATAATAAGATGAGGGAAACAAGATATGTGCATGATGAGATAAATGTTCGCGATATTTTCAGTAAAAATGGAGAGATACGTGAAGTTCCTATTGCTAAATTGTCGCCACGCTTAATGCAAGGATCAGAAGATCTTAGTGCTTATACTGTATTACCAGTTTGTCGAATTAAAGAAAAAAAAGCGGATGGTACACTAGTTTTAGATGAATATTTTATTCCAACTTGTAATTCAATTAGTGTTTCATATTTGTTATATGATTTTTTAAGTGAAGTTGCAGGATTAATCACCGAACGAGGTAAGCAGTTATCACAAAGGATTAGTGCACCACATCAGCAAGGTGTTGCTGATGTGGCTGAGTTTCTAATGTTGCAACTATTTAATAGGGCAAAACCTATTTTTATACATTTGGCAAAACGCTCTAATGTACATCCTGAAGATCTTTATCGTCAATTAGTTTTAATTTGTGGTGAATTAATGACGTTTACAGATGAATCACGTGTAAGCCCATTGTTTGAGCATTACAATCATGATGATCTTACAACTACTTTCTATAACTTAATGTTAATTACCCGCCGTGCATTAAGTACAGTATTAATGCCTAGAGCGGTTTCTATTCAATTGTCAAAACATTCTCATGGTGTATTTGATGGTGTTATTCATGATAAGACATTATTACGTACTGCAGATTTTATTCTAGCAGTGAAGGCTCATGTACCACAAGAAACCTTATTACGATCATTTGTACAGCAGACAAAGGTATCAACACCGAATAGAATTCGTGAGATTGTAAGTATACAAGTTTCAGGTATCCCTATTAAAGCACTCAGTGCCGCTCCTTCACAATTACCATACCATTCTGGTTATACTTATTTTCAATTAGATACTAACGCTCCAGCTTGGGAAGAGATTATTGTTAATGGCGCTATTGCATTCCACGTATCAGGAGATTTTCCTGAACTTGATATGCAATTTTGGGCTATTCGAGGAAAATAATAATGCAAAATACCATTTTCCATCATGAAGATACAATACAGCAAACGTTTATTCTAAGAGGTAACAGTATCAATCCAATGATCGATGCTGCAACTCCTTTACTTGGTATGACTCAACGTTTAAGAGACATGACAAATTTGGATAATGCTGAAGAGGTTTATAAACAGGTTGTAAACGATATTTTGGCTGTTGAGCATATTTTACAAACTAAAGGGTACGAATCAAGTGCAGTTATTTCTTTTCGCTATGTACTTTGTACCTTTATTGATGAACTTGCTATGCAACATCCATGGAATACCCAAAATAATTGGGGAGCTCATTCATTACTAGTTCGCTTTCATAATGAATCATGGGGGGGAGAAAGGGTCTATTTATTACTTGAGCGTTTAATGAGTGAGCCTCAAAAATATAAAGATTTACTTGAGTTTATATATATATGTTTTTGCCTTGGTTTTCGCGGACGTTATAAAGTTGGCGTTGGGAATACTGAAGAGTTTAATAAGATTTTTCGAAGATTACATGATTTACTCTACTCAATGCAAGATAAGTCCAGCAATATAGTATTATCTCAAGGAGAGAGTATAAAAAGTCCTTACAAGTTGAAGAAAAAATTTTCAATCACAACGCTTTCAGTATATTTAGTTGCGGGCTTATTGATAGTTTATTTAATTTATACATTGAAATTAAATAGCCAAACGCAAGAAATTATTAATCAATTAAATCTATTGTTACATTAATATTAGGCAAGTATATGATTAGAATCGATTTACCAAAATTAGTTGCTCAATTTCATCCTATAAGCAGACAAATTTTAGAAACAACAGCAACATTATGTGTTAGTAAAAAACAACCAGAAATTACAATATCACATTATTTATTTCAATGTTTAGACACGCCACTAAATGATATACGAATGATTTTGGATAGAGCTAAAATTGATTATCAGATATTAAAACAATTATTAGATGAAAGTGCATTTATACATACAGAATGGGACGAGACACCTCCATTTTCGCCTTTATTAGTTCAATGGTTCCAAGAAGCATTATTAATTTCTCAGATTGAATTGAAACAATCCAAAATTAGAACTGGTGCTTTATTACTTGCTTTACTTCAAAATCCTACCAGATATGTCTCGATACCACTTTCTCAGCATCTTAAATTAATTAATCAAGAATTATTAAAAGATGAATTTGAGTTGTGGACACAAGGTTCTGCTGAAAATATTTCAGATGAAGAAAAGGCTGAGCCATCGTCTTCTACCTCCCTTAATGAATTCACTTTACTAGATCGCTACGCAACTAACGTTACTAAGCTAGCAAGGCAACACAAATTAGATCCCGTTTTATGCCGTGATGAAGAAATAGATTTAATGATTGATATATTGTGTCGTAGACGTAAGAATAATCCTATTATTGTGGGTGAAGCAGGTGTTGGAAAGAGTGCATTAATTGAAGGGTTAGCATTACGTATTATTAATAATCAAGTTCCTGATAAACTTAAAGGTACTGAATTAATGAATATTGATCTAGGTGCATTACAAGCGGGGGCTTCGGTTAAAGGAGAATTTGAAAAGAGATTCAAAGGGATCATGTCGGAGGTAATTGAATCTGCAACACCAATTATTTTATTTATTGATGAAGCACATACATTAATAGGTGCAGGGAATAGTGCTGGAGGTTTAGATGTATCTAATTTATTAAAACCAGCATTAGCTCGAGGTGAATTGAAAACCATTGCAGCAACTACATGGCGTGAATATAAAAAATATTTTGAAAAAGATGCAGCTTTATCTAGACGTTTTCAACTTGTACAGGTGAATGAGCCTAGTGCAGAAGAAGCTATTGTTATTCTTAGAGGATTAAGATCGATTTATGAAAATGCACATGGTGTTTTAATAGATGATGACGCTTTGAAAGCGGCTGCTATATTAAGTGATCGCTACCTATCTGGTAGACAATTACCAGATAAGGCTATTGATGTATTAGACACAGCTTGTGCACGTATTGCAATTAATCTAACAACTCCACCAAAACGTGTTTGTGCATTACAAAATAGGTTGTATCAGAATAATACTGAAATCGAGTTGTTAACACGTCAACAATATTTAGGATTAGGTGGTTACGATGAACGTTTGACGGAGTTAAAGACACAAAATATATCATTAACGGAAGAACTACAACAACTTGAAGCTCAATGGCAGCAACAGCAACAGTTAGTTGAGAAAATAATTAGTATACGTACACAACTATTACAACTTGAAGATAGCAGTTGTGAAACAGTAGATGATACAAAAGAAGTAGAAATAATAAAACTGACTTCTCAACTAAAACAACTAACAAAACAACTAAATGAAGCTCAAGATCATCTAGTCTCTCCTCATGTTGATAAATCACAAATTGCAAATGTTATTGCTGAATGGACAGGAGTCCCCATTAGGCAGATTTCTCAAGATGAATTAAAAATTATTACTGATCTCCCTACTTATTTAAATCAGATCATTAAAGGACAAGATCTTGCTATCGCTCATTTACATAAGCATTTATTAACTTCAAGGGCTGATTTAAGAAGGCCGGGTAGACCACTAGGTGCTTTTTTACTAGTGGGGCCAAGTGGTGTTGGTAAAACCGAAACTGTATTACAAATTGCTAATTTATTATTTGGTGGTGCTCAGTATCTAACAACAATAAATATGTCTGAGTTTCAAGAAAAACATACCGTTTCTCGTTTAATTGGCTCTCCACCTGGTTATATTGGCTATGGAGAAGGAGGTGTATTAACTGAAGCAATCCGAAAGAAACCTTATTCTGTTGTGTTATTAGATGAGGTTGAAAAAGCTCACCCAGATGTATTAAATTTATTTTATCAAGCTTTTGATAAAGGTGAAATGGCTGATGGTGAGGGGCGAATAATTGATTGTAAAAATGTGGTTTTCTTTTTAACCTCAAATCTAGGATATCAAACTATTGTCCAGTATTCTAGTAAACCCGAAGATATTATAGATAGGTTATATCCGGAGTTGGCTAATTTCTTTAAACCTGCATTGTTAGCAAGAATGGAAATAGTTCCTTACTTACCTTTATCAGAGGATACATTAAAATCAATTATTGCAGATAAATTAACTCGATTACATAACGTTCTCTATGATCGTTTTAAGGCTGATGTTATTTTCGATAAAGCGGTAGCAGAAGAAATAATTAATCGGGCAAATCGAAATGAAAATGGAGCTAGGATGCTTGAATCGATTATTGATGGTTTTTTATTACCACCAGTCTCACTACTATTGCTTAAGAAAGTATCCGCAAATGAAACAATAACACTTATTCACTTTAGTGTTAATAATCATCAATTCACAGCAGAGATTAATTAACTAATGCGAAAAAAATATCATTTTAATCTTATTCATATTGGGTATTTCCTTCTTATGGTATTGGGTATTAATTTTATGAGTTTTGCTAATGCGACGTTAAATGATAAAGAAATACTTAATTTATTAGCCCAATGCACTAAAGAAACATCGGCACTTACACGATTAGAATGTTATGATAACATCTTACACCCAAATAATATAACTTCTTTACCAAACGATGAGATGGTACAACATAGTCCTCTCTGGTTTTGGATTGTTGAACAAGAAAAAACGCGTACGGAAAATAGTCCTCATTTTATTCTTAATACTTCAGATAATAACTCTCGAGTTTTATTGACAACCTATGCTATTGGTCTTCAACCACCAAGACCTATTTTAGCTTTTAGTTGTATCGATAATATCACGCGTATGCAAATAGTTTTATTTAATCCAATAAACTATAAAAATACTAAACTCCAATTAGTCACTGAAAATGATGTGGTAAAAGTCAATTGGTTTGTCAGAGATAATGGTTTTATTTTTGAGTCAAGTAGGGGATTACTTGGTATAGAACAAATTAAACGTATTCTTAATGCAAAATCATTAACACTAAAATCAGATGATCCTAAGTTAAACGGCTTGGTTTTTAATTTAACAACATTAAATTCCTCAATAAAATTTTTAAGAACAGCATGTCATTGGTAAGGGGGAATGAGCGTGATAGAATTAGAAAATCATCCTTGGATTGAGCCTATATTGAGTGAAATAAAAGATCCTACATTACCGATCGATGAAAGTAACCCTGTTTGGGAATATATCGATAGTACAATTGCAAGTATGGGAACTATTAGACATGGGCAAATTGATATAGAAAAGATACAACAAAATGCGTTAATTTTATTAAAAGAAAGTAAAGATGTACGCCTAATTGCACACTTATTGAGAACATTACAGCACGCCAAAAAACCTCAAAATATTTTGTTAGCTATTTATTTATTGTCAATTTATATAGCAAAATATTGGCTAATTTCTGCACCACAACCTAAACTAAAAGCAAGGTTATTTAAACAAATTATTCAACGATTTTCACAAGCTAATAAAATTTTTGATGAAGAAGCAACTATCATAGAAAAGCAGTTAGCATATAATTATTTGTTATCAATTAAACAATTTTTTGATGAAAATGATTTGGTTTGTGATGAGGAATTTAGTCAGTTGTTAATAACATATCAACGTTTTTCTTTACAGCCACCTAATTCTAAAGATGAAAATAAAGTATCTTCATCAGAAGATAAATATACAAATAAAAAAGAAATTATCAATGATATTAAAAGCAAATCAAATCCAGAGTTTCAAGTACCTCTTCAGTCAGTAAATATTAATCATGAGACGCAAGTCGAATGGAAGCGAACATTAATAAAAGTTGCAGAGATATTATTTGATAAACATCCAGAGAATCCAATCAGTATCCGTTTAAGACGGCATGCAATATTTTATTCCTTAGCCGAACCGCTCAATAATAATGATATAACAGATTTAATGCCCGTTCCCATAGATCGTATTAATGAATATAAAGCGAATATATCTAAGACTACAATACAGCAGTGGGCAAAAATAGAAAATGAATTGACACTTATGCCATTTTGGCTAGAAGGGCATTTTATTTCAGCAAATATGGCATGCCATTTAGGCTTTAATAGTGTAGCTGAGGCTATTCTTGATGAATTACTGGTTTTATTAAATCGGTTGCCTAAATTATATGATTTGAAATACAGTGATCACACTCCTTTTATTAGTGACAATATGAAAAAATGGTTGACATCAAAAAATTCACATTCTCAAAATTTACAAACTGATTTAGAACAAGTTATTTTTGAGTGTTATAAGCAAAAAGGGTTAGAAGCAGCAATCCAATTGCTTGAAGAAAATAGCTATTCTAACGATTTAAGAGATAATTATTATTATCAAAAAATTAATGCACAACTTTTGAAACATGCTGGGTTTGAAATTATCGCAAAACAACAGGCATTGAGTATTCTAACTGCATGCAAAAATATGACGTTAACGGAATGGGAACCTTCTTTCATTGAAACGTTAATTCAATTAACAAAGATTAAAAACTAAAAAATAGGACGATGCAATGAAATTACCTTTAATATTTCAATTAATCGGCGCAAAATTACCTAGACTTAAACCGTCAGTAACATTACTTGTTATCCTTATAGCTATAGTTTCATTGATTTGGCTTTGGATATTAGGTGCAGAATGGACTATTGCCGAATATCAGCCTTTTTCATCAATAGAAATTCGGCTATTAATTACATCATTCTACATTATTGCTTTTTTTTGTTGGGGATTTTATGTAGTTATCAAAAAATTACAGCAATATGAAAATAAGCAGAAAGATCGTAAAGAAAAGTCCAAAGATCCCCTTAGAGATGATATTAGTATACAGCTTAACTATTTAAAACATTGGATAATTAAATTAAAAGAACACTTTAATAATAATCGAGATAGTGTTTATCAGTTACCATGGTATTTAATGATTGGTGAAACTCAGAGTGGGAAAAGCGTATTTTTAGAGGAAGGCTATCCGACAACGTCACTTTATCAGCCGGATTTAAGTGAGAAAGAAAAGCCATTAGTTAATCCACTATTAGGTGAACAAGCTGTTATTTTTGATGTAAATGGATTACTAATTCATCAACCTAATACTGATGATTTGGGAAAACCAAAATTATATAACCGATTATGGTTTTCAATTTTAAATTGGTTATTACAAGAACGTAGTAATCAACCGTTAAACGGTATTATTTTAACTATTGATTTATACGATTTTGTCTCTTCTAATAAAGGACGACAAGATGAAATCTTATCAAATTTGCATCAACGAATATTTGATATTTATAAAACTTTACAGTGTAAATTACCAGTATATGTTGTTTTCACAAAACTAGATCTATTTTACGGTTTTGAAGCCATGTTCCAAAAATTGGATAAACACCAACGAGATAGTATTTTAGGTGTCACCTTTGATGATGAGAAAAAATGGAATGAAGAATTTAGCATGTTCTGGCTAAATTGGGGCAAACAGATGAATCAGGCAATACCTGATATGATGTTAAATAGTGTTGATATTCAGCAACGTAGTGCATTATTTTCCTTTAGTCGTCAGATGCATGGCATACATGATTACTTACGCTATATCATTAATTATTTATTGCTAAATCAAGATAAAGAGATGCTTATTCTTCGTGGGTTATATTTAGTTTCTTCAACACAAAAAGGACAAATGGGTGATATTTTTGTCAAAACGACAGCATCACAATATCATTTAAATGTACAACCTTATCCAACATGGCCAATATTACAAACTCAACCTTATTTTTCAACACGATTATTTAAAGATGTTTTATTAGCGGAACCAAATATTGCTGGTTATAACTTAAAATCTAAGCAGCATTATCGACGTAAAATTAAATTATTTTCAGCTGTAGCAATATTGTGCTCAATAAGTCTAATTGCAACATTTCACTATTATTATAAGAAAAACTACGATGCAGGCGATCTTGTTTTAGCACAAATGAAGCAGTATATAAAAATTCCTACTATGGCTCAAAAAGATATTTATGGTGATTCGGAATTACCAAAGCTTAATCCTCTGCGTGAGGCGTTGTTCGCTTATGGTAATTATCATGAGTATAATCGTTATTTATCTAATTTTGGATTTTATCAAGGGTATAAAATAGCGCCATCCATAGAATCTATGTATTTAAAACTGCTTCAACAGCGATATCTACCGGATATTATGCATGGATTAACCGATGAACTCCAACTGGCACCGAAAGAAAGTGAACAAAAACTAGGTGTGCTACGTATTATGCGAATGATTGAAGATGAATCAGGACGAGACAAAGAGCTAGTGCTAAATTATATGAGTAACCGTTGGAGTGATCTATTTATTGGACAACAAGATAAACAAGATCAACTAATACAACATTTGGATTATGCATTAATCCATAACCAATGGAAAAAAGAACGAAATAGTGGTGATAAAATGGCTATAGATGCTTTTATGCCATTTAAACCATTTATAGAACAAGCACAGATTGAATTAAGAAAACTTTCTATTTATCAACGTATATATCAAAATTTACGACTAAAATCGGCTAATATATTACCTACAGACTTAAATGTTAAAACTGAAATTGGGGCATCGTTTAATTCGGTGTATAAAGTAAACAATGAAAAACAATTAACTATTCCTCAATTTTTGACTTATGAAAGTTTAATTAACTATTTTCTTAAACAAGATGAGAGCTTTATAGACTTAACCGCATTAGACAGTTGGGTTTTAGGTATATCTAAAAGTACTAAATATACGCATGCTGATAGGGAGAATATTAAGCATTATATTATTGATTTATATATGAACGATTATATAAATACTTGGCATAAAGCTTATGATAATTTAATCATAAAGGATTTTGACAGTATTGCTAATGCCATAGAAACGCTGGAGAGCATTAATAGTAGTGAACAACCGTTGAAAAAAGCAATTATGCTTATAAAAAATAATTCCGAAGCCTTACCTATACCTGATTTAAATAATAAAAAAACTAATAAATCAGAATTTACTGATGAAGAGCGAACACTAATCAATAGTATTCATCGTGAGTTTTCAAAAGCTGTTTCAGTATTACAAGATAATAATCAACAATTGAGCACTATTCAAAATGCCTCTCAAAAATTGGGTGATTTACATCGTTATTTGTTGATGATACAGAATTCACCTTCTTCAGGTAAGGCTGCGCTAAAAGCAGTACAACTGCATATGAATCAGAATAGTAGTGATCCTATCATTGAGATTCAACAATTAGCTAAAACAGCTCCCGAACCGTTGGGAAGATGGCTAAATGAGTTATCTAAACAAATTTGGGATGTTATTATTACCGAAGCTATACGTTCATTGGAAATTGAATGGAACGAGAAAGTGGTCAAAGATTTTAATTTAAACCTTGCTAACCGTTATCCATTTAATACATCATCTAATCATGATGTTTCACTCAGTGAGTTTCAACGTTTCTTCAAAAATGGAGGAGTGATTGATAGTTTTTATCAAGAAAATTTAAAAATTTTTGTTGATAATAATTTATTAAAAAATGCTAATGATAAACGACTAATTAGATCAGATGTTTTAGCGCAACTGAAAGTAGCAGATAAAATTAGAAGGACATTTTTTGATGCACAAAATGCCTTGAATGTTCAATACACCATTAAACCTATCTCTATGTCAGCGAATAAACGTCGTAGTATTTTAAATCTTGATGGACAGTTAGTTGATTATAGCCATGGTAAAAGTATTGAAACTCAAATAATTTGGCCAAACACAATGCGAGAGGAAATAGAGAGCAAATTAACACTAATTTCAAACACAAATCAAAGCTCTAGGACTTTAATTCGTTCTGGCTTTTGGGGGCAATTTAGATTATTTGATATTGGTAAATTAACTAATATAACTGATTCATCTTTTGATATACGTTACGATATTGATGGAGGTTCTGTTATTTATCGTATTCAAGTTGATAGTGCAGAAAATCCATTTGCTGGTGGATTATTTAGCCAATTTAAACTTTCTGATACTCTTTATTAAAAAATGACACAGATCCTAATTTTATTATGGATCTGTTTATTGAGATTGTGCGATGGAACAAAATAATATTCACATTATTAAAATGGGAAAAGATCCCTCTCATTTTGATGAGTTCGAAACTATAAAATCAGAAATTAATAAATTAAGTCATCCTAAACATCCAATTATTGATTGGGCATTGATAGAAAATAATGCTCTGATACTTTTTGAAAAAAATGGAATTGATTTATTATCGATTAGTTATTATACCCTTGCAAGATACCACCGTTATGGTTTGAGCGGCTTTGTTGAAGGTTGTGAACTTCTTAAATCACTTATTTGTTATCAATGGGAAGATTTATGGCCTACTAACCCTGTTTTTCGAGTAGATGCATTAAATTGGTTTAATTCCCGGCTCGGTTCTTTGATTCGCCAACAAGACTTCACTATCAAAGATATAGCGTTATTGCAACGTGCTTGCGATGCTCTTCAAAAAGTAATAGATAAATTATATCAAGTGCCATTTGAAAAATCCCCTTTAATTGATAACCTGTTATTTTATATAGAAAATAAAATAAAAATTTTAGAAAAAAAACATATCATTTTTCCGAAAAAAGAACCAAAAAAATCAATTAAAAAAATACTACTTTATCTTCCGGAAACTTCTAATAGGCAAGATTTATCTAATAAAGATATAGAACAAGATCAATACCAAACAAATGAAATAGCAGAAATATCCCCAAATGTATCGACTATATCATTAGAATATCATAGTAAAAAGCGATTTTCATGGTGGAGTTTTGCGTTTGGCGTTATTTTAGCTTCTGTTTGTAGTTTTTGTGTAATGGAATTTTTTAATTGCCAACATGCACAAATGTTAGATTTAATGGGGCCAAATTTATCTTGGTTTGATAGGGATTCATCTAAACAACCAAATATTTCTTTGATCAATAATGAAAAAACACGCTCCTTTATATTGACACATTATGAAAAACAAATTCATGATATTTCATCATTATCGCCTATTAGTTCTTATTATTATATCAATAATTTATTGAAAAATGTTCAACGGCTATGGCCAGAAGAGGAAAAATATAAGCAGTTGGATAATTATTGGCAGAATCAATTGCAAGCTAATGTTGCTTATAAGATTAACACTTTAAACTATCATAATGCGAAAATGCAATTACAAAGCTTAATAAATAAAGTAGATAATGCAATATCAGAAGATCGCTATATTACGATTAATCACTTACGTTCGATGCTTGATAATATTCAAAAAGAGTTAGATAATGAGCCTCCTATTGAAGAAGTGCTACGTCAAATTGAAGAACTTCAACAAAATGGAAAAGATATCACAACTGAACTTAAACAAAAATTTGATCGACAACTGAAAGCTATTATGACCAGGTATTACCAAACTGATAAGGATAATTAAATAATAATTATGAGGTTGAAAAACTCATATTAATAAGGTTAAAAGCCGAATTTCACTTTTAACCTTTAATTTATGTTAATTAAGATTCTATTGGTGCTCTCCAATCATCAGATCCTGATGTGCCAGCAACGGTGTGTTCCCAAATGATCTTACGATAAGCTAAAGATACTTTTAACAATTGAGTATACTCTTTATCGCTTGGTGATTGACAATGGGGCATATGTAAATCCATATCCACAATAGTTGCATCTTCAAGTGTTGTAGTAAAAAAGTGTTCTTGCTTGCCTTCTATAGATGTTCTATACCATTTTAATTGTACTTTTGGTAGCATCTCGCCAGATGCTAGCGCATTATAAAGCAAAGGAACAGCTTTATTTAAAGCGACAACAAATTGAAATGGCTTGTGAGCTCGTTGACCAGATGGTTGTCCTGATTGAGGATCAGTAGGTACAGTAACGTTATGTAAAAACTCTTGTACTAACATTTCATCCTCGTGGCCATTAACATAAATATTACCCACTGATTCAGCAGTAAAAGCACCAGCAGTAATGTTTCCTTGTGTTTTCCCTTCAATAGAAATATAACATGGAGTTGGCATAGTAATCCCCTTTTTTTAATGACTTAGTTATAAAACATTATTTAAATAAAGTTATTTATGTGAATTGTATTATCTATTTTACATCATTTGTAATAAAATGGATCAAAACATTTATAAAAAACTAAATAAATTAGCATATTTTATATTCCAATATTGATTATCATGTTTAAAATATTCTACTTGAGGAGGAAATTATGCGCGGAGTAATACGGCTTGGCGATCCAACAAGCCATGGTGGAAATGTCATAACGGCATCAACAAAAACTATAATAAAAGGAAAACCTGTCGCACGAGTTGGTGATTTGGTGTCATGCCCTATACCAGGGCACGGTAATAATCCTATAGTTGAAGGTGAAGCTAATTTTAAAGATGAAGGAAAACCTATTGCCTTAGATGGGCACAAAACTGCTTGTGGTTGCGCATTAATTTCAACTACAAGTGATGTTGGTGTAGGATAAAATATTTATTATTTAATTAAGGGCTGTTGATCTTTTAAGCTAATCATAAGCCCTCCTTTATAGTTTTATCCACGTTATACAACATACTAATATGACCATACCAATATAATTTTTTATCAACTTATCGTAATTTGTTGCTATGCTTCAATAATATTTTATTTTAGCAAATTCACTTTCAACCAAATGGATGTATCTATATAAACGCCAATCAATATTACGATTAAATAGAGAAAAACGGCGTGTTTTAGTTTACCAATTATTACACGTTATTTATTCAATAAGATTTAATTCTTTTAAATCATATCATAATGTTTTTTTTAACAAATCATTATGATTAGATTTGGATGGGCTCATTGGTATAGATGAATTATCAACTACATTATTAGCTACTCCATTAATACCATGTGGCATTTTAAGCATTTCTTCAACATTTTTTATGTTATTATTAAGTTGTGCTGATTTGTCAAGTGCTCCTGATATAAATTGGAATTGATTATTAAATCCAAGTTTATCTACAATATTATTTAATACTGATGTTCCGCCAAATATATCCATATTGAGATTGTTTAAACCACCAGCAAACCCACCGTTCATTATCATATTAGGATTACTTAAACCACCAGCAAATCCACCGTTCATTATCATATTAGGATTACTTAAACCACCAGCAAATCCACCGTTCATTATCATATTAGGATTACTTAAACCGCCAGCAAATCCGCCGTTCATTATCATATTAGGATTACTTAAACCACCAGCAAATCCGCCTCCCGAAATTAAATTTTGTACTTTGGCTGAATTATCAGGTATATCCGATGGTGTAGCACCTATATCACATTGACCTTGTTTACATTTTTCACATTCCTCACAAAAAGGTGCGCTTTTTCTAATTGTCCCTTGTTGAACAAGGGTCGGAGCAACTAAAGTAGCGATAAATCCTGGAATTTTTAAATTAAGTTTTTTGCCTTTGCCAGGAGAACCCGCTCCAATATTAAATGGTGAAGAGGTAAATATACCTGATGGTTTTAATACAATAAATTGCCCCCCAGCTTTAATGGTTAGCTCTGTCCCAGCATCTAATGTAATTTTTGAGTTTGCTTTAGCTGATATTTCATTACCAGAATTAATTACATAATCAGTGCCAACTTTGAGATGAAATTCATTGCTAATTTTTTCTGATTTACTTGACTCACGTTTTATCCGTGTTTCCCCTTTGACTGAAACATCGCTATTACCAATGATTTCAATAGTACTATTATTGGCTATTTTGCTTTTATGATCATTACGAATATCCCATGTTGTATTATTATTGATAAGGGCATTAAAATCTTTTTGACCATGAATGAAAATCTCTTCTTGCCCACTTTCATCTTCAAACGAAATCTCGTTATAGCCTTCAGCTTTATGTGACTTAGAGCGCCAAACCATTTTGGTTTTATGGGCAGGCAATTCATAAGGTGGTTTATTAAGGGCGTTATAATGTCGACCACTAATAATAGGGCGGTCAATATCGCCATCAATGTAGGTAACCATCACTTCTTGACCTATACGAGGTAAAGTAACACTACCAAAGCCATTACCAGCCCATTGGCTAGATGTTCTTACCCAGGCAGAAGCTTTATCATCAGCGGGATCATAACGATTCCAGTGAAAATGAACTTTAACACACCCATATTCATTCGTATGTATTTCTTCGCCAGCAGGGCCAACAACTTCGGCTATTTCATTGGCATCAGGAACTGGTTTATGAATATAAGCAGGTCGCCACTCTTTCTCGGCTGAAATAAATTCAATGTGATTACTGACAACGGTTACACCACCATCAGCTTCTTCCTCTAATGCTTGAGGACAATAACCTTGATGATTAACCCTAACAACCTGCCATTTCGCATTTAATTTATTATCTGAATGTTCGCTGAGTGTAAAGATTGTTCCTGGCATCAATTTTATACAATTTGTTGTCGCGCAACCTAATTCTGATTCAGCTTGTAGTGCCTCTAAACGATATCGAGTAAAGGTTTTACCAGGCTTATCATCCTCAAAGCGTCCATAACTTTCAAAAAAAGTAAAATGTTCATTACTTTGTTGAGTTGATGATTGATGCATTAATTCATAAGCGGGCTTAGTATAATTTCTATCTTTATGAATCGCCATATTGGGTTTCATTGTTACCGAAAAGGTTAAATCACTCATCAAATCGCCAGTTTCGGCTGTTTGTGGATGCGTATTATAGATCAAACTTGCACCTGATTTTTGTCCTAAACGACTATCTGAATAGAAAATTTGCTGATTTTTATCATCAATTTGCTCAAACCAAAAAGTTATTCCTTCTTCTGCGGTGATACGTTTAAAAAATTGATAATCGGTTTCTCGTTTTTGTGTTACATATTCTCTAATTAAATGCTCATCATTAAGCTGACTATCAAATTGAACATTATGATATAAAAACATACTTTCTATAATTTCAGGAACACTTTTAAAATGAAAAATACGGCTATCCTTGCGTAGCGTAAGTAGCCATGCAGAAGGGCGCACTACAATTTTATAATGAGTACGTCTGAACCCAGATTTTCCCTGTTCAATAGTTTCTATCAAGCCAGAAATGGTTCGTTGTTCTTCACCGCTAGCGTTAACCTTAAATGTTACCTGCTGTAAAATTAAGCTACTCAGATCGGATAATGGTTCTTTGGTTGCGACATATAAAATAAGAGTAAATAGTTCAGATAGTGCCTCTTCATGAGTAAATTTATACACAGAAAAAGTATCATCAGAAAGTTCACCGACTTTGCACGTAAAATGAAGCCCATTGTTATTCATAGCAAATTCCTATATTTGTTCTTTACTGCCATTAATTTGGGGTAATGTCCAACATTCTTTAGTATGTGTATTGATTATTTTAGTTAATAAAAAACTATTATTGGTAATACAATAAGCAAAAAAATTTCCTAATAATGATCCTAACCTAAACATTTCTCCTTTATCTGGGTAAAAATCAGGATTTAAATAAAATTCTAGTTGAACACCTCTTAAAGGTAATCCATTAACAAGTCTGTCAACAGGATGACTTATTACATTTTCTATACCAAGTAAAAATTGTTTTAAACGATTATGAGCAGGGCGATTAGACTTACTATGAATATCAAAATCTTGTACTATTTGCCGAATAACATTAATATCATTTAAAAAAATAGGGCTTAATGATAAATGTGAAATTAATGGCCAATGGACATGGCTTGATATTATAGGTGAAAAAGGTTTACTGACTTTAGTAATATTGGTAAATGTAACACCGCTCGGTACATCACTTGTGGATTTTGAAATTTCATTTATGTTCAGACCTGTAATTTCTTGACGATTAATACACTCAAGCTCACAAATAAAATAATTTATATCGGTTATATCAGTGGGTTTACCTTTGTGATCAAAAAAAGAAAGTTTATAAATGACATTACCAATAACGTCATGTTCTCGCTCTATTTTATAAAAAATATCAGCTTCATTAAATGTAAACCGTGTAGGAGAAAATTTAGTAATCGGTTTATATTCAATGGAACCTCCACGACCTAACCGATGTGCCTCTGCAGGTGAATAGACCCTATGAATACGATAAATTTCATGCAAAGGATTGGTTGGTTTAATAACAAAACCCGTTGGGGTTCTCTTTGCACTATCAAATGAAATTGGATGGCTTATTGTCGAAAATTTATTAATTGCAGGTACGCAATATAAACGAAATACATGCTCATCAATAAGGTTGTCGAAAGGAAATGCTTGGTTAAAATTAAAAATCACCTCAAAACGGGTATCCTCACCTTGATGAAGATATGGTTTTATATAGCTAATATCTAATTCAATAAAGTCATTAACATGATCGGTATAGAAATATTCTTGCAATAATTGCAAACGCCAATAAGGAGAACCATTACATGGCAAAAGTAAATTTTCTTCCGTAGGAGATTTAATATTAACCAATTTTTTGGAACATAAATATTCGTCTCCAGCCACTCTAATTTGGATATTTTCTAAATAATGTGAAAACCACAACAATAATAATCCAGCTGTCTGTCTATTTTCTCCTAAAAATAGCGGTAATAATTTAGACTCCCAATCGATTTGATTTTGATTACCATACCATTCAAACATTAAAGTAAGCTGAGAACTTTTATTACTATGTACAATTTTACGACTAATGATTTGTAACGGCAATATTCTAACTTCTCGTCTTGTTTGAAAAATATAATGGTTTTCAGTTCCTGGGTTTTTTGAATTCTGTACATGTATTTCAGGGGGGATATAAATTATTTCACCATTTCTTTCGGGAGTAAACTCAAAAACCGTTGTTGCAGGAATAGGATTAATTGGCGTTGACCAAACTTCATCTAACAGAGCATGCGTTATTTCTGGAAAAGCATCATCAATTTTCTGACGCAAACGAGCAATTAAAAGAGCATTACCTTCTAATATACGCTCAACATCAGCATCGTCAGTTGATGCCGAAAAAAACGCACCTAACTCAGGATGTTTTTCAGCAAAATGACGAGCCAATAGTCTAATGTATGAAATTTCATCTTGATAAAAATCTTTTAACTCCATTCCCTTAAAACCTCATTGACTTAGATTGACTAAGACTTTTCGAATACAGTTAACATCTTTAAATATTATTTACATATCATCATGCCATTAATGTTAACATAAAATCGCAATTAATTATATTATAAAAAATCAAACAATAACTTGATTTAAAGCGTGTTATTTACCTTTATACTTTTCAGCTAATAATAAGGCTGCATTAGCATATGCTTTATGGATAAGCTGATCAATTTGAGCAGCATCCGTAATATTATTACGAGGCTTTGAAGGGATATAATCTACCTCAATATTGATAGGTGAGTATGCTGACCAATTACCAGTTACAACATCAACTAATGTAAATTTTAATAAATAGCGTAATGCTTTGGTATTACTCGGTAATTTACCACCATGATACAAACGCCAATTTACAATGTTTGTTTTTTCGTCAAGAATACCGTTTTCAAGCTCTCCCCAATAAATGACAATGGTGCGTTGACCTCCTTTGGCAGCGATAAGACGAAGTTGTTTCATATAATTATTATAAATGACATGATCTGTATCTTTGCTTTTTCGACGGTTTAGTAATGTTTTTGTTTTTGGAAAACCATTATAAACCGAAACCTGATAGTACTTTGACATTTCTGACTGCATCGTGGCATCAGGTACACTTTCTCCAGACTGCACAAGAATAATTGAAGAATTAAGAGGAACATGAAATCCTTTTTTAGCCAAATAGGCGGCCTCTTGAATATCATAATCGGTAATCTCTTTATCCAACTCCTCATCAAAAATATCTTTATCTGTTAACTGTACTTTAGCCACTTTTGCAGCGCTATAAGCCGGATTTTTTACTGTTTGAGAGGATGAACAATTTATCAAGAAAATACTTAAAAATAAAATAATTATAAAATTTACTAATTTGGTTATTTTTTGCATGATGTTATTTGTCCTTATTTGAATAGATGTTAAAAATTTTCTAATACTTTACATTCTATTACATAAATAAGATAATCGTAACGTAATAAAACAAACATTACCATAAAAATCCATTATTAATTCCGTTTGAATTATAATGACAAAGAATAAATTCTATATAACAGTAAACAATAAAGTAGCTTAACAGTATAAAATTGTTAAAAAATATTGCTTTAATTAAAAAATAACGTATTTAAAATAAGCAAATACATTTAATTTTCGGTTTCTTAACATTTTCTAAAGGCATTTTGGTAAATATGGTGAAGCAGGTTG
>NZ_JAGGHR010000032.1:0-24422 GCF_024104075.1 Gilliamella sp.
TTTTTTATTCGTCAATATGTTTTTTAAAATTTTTGATCTCACTTAATCACCAACTCTTCGTCTGCTTGTCGCTGACTGCGTGTCAGTGGATGCGCATTATAGGGGCTTCTTTTTTTTTAGCAAGCAAAAAAGATAAAATAGCCATCTGGTCGCGCAAGTTTTAATCTCACTTAACTTTAATGTTTTGATATTTATTAAGATTGTAATCAGATAATTTTTTAATCAAATTTTCTACAGGCTGAGTATAAACTGTGCTTAATACAATATTTTCGGACGCAGAAGAAATTATTTGATCCAGATTATATTTATCATTTAGTAAATTACAGACTCTTGTCGCAATCGCATAACCTGAATCTATTAGGCTCGCCTGAGGAAAAAGCGTCTGTAATTCTGTCTTAATAAAAGGATAATGCGTACAACCTAGTATTATTGTATCAGGGATTGTTTGTAACCCAAGCCAAGGTTGCATTAGTTCTTTTAACTGTTTCATATCTACATTAATACCTTGTAATTTATTTTCGGCTATAAGTGCTAATTCCGATAAACCTAACATTTTAACAGTACAATGCGAAGCAAATTGCTGTATTAAATCGGTTATATAAGTTCTTTCAACTGTTGCCTTTGTTGCTAATAATCCTATACATTTATTTTTAGTAAGTAAGCTAGCTGGTTTAATCGCTGGTACAACACCAATAATAGGGAAAGAAAATTTAGCGCGCAAACTAGGTAAACAAATAGTACTAGCTGTATTACAAGCAATAACTGCTAAATCAATTGGATAAAATTTAGTAACAGCCTCAATGACAGAGTTCACTCTATTAATTAAAAACTCTGATGATTTATCACCATAAGGGAACATCTCATTATCGAATACATAGATATAGTGTGCATTAGGTAGTTTATTGTAAATTTCATTATAAACAGATAAACCACCAATACCTGAATCAAATATTAACACTGAAGGAGATTGTTTTACGATATTCATTTTAGCTATAGGATATTAAATAATAAATTAGAAACGCGTCATATCGTAAATTGATTAAAAATTAATGCAAGTATTTTACCCAAGCTAATGTTGCATTTAGTTCCATAAATTATAAACTAGACGTCTAGACGGTAAAACTGCTAAAATAAATACTTACTAAAGCTAAATATTATATTTCGAATATTGTGCAAGAATAAGTTAAGAGGGTATTCTATGTCAGAGTTTCTATTTACTTCAGAATCTGTTTCAGAAGGTCATCCAGATAAAATTGCCGATCAGATATCTGATGCTGTACTTGATGCAATTTTAAAACAAGATCCGAAAGCGCGTGTTGCTTGCGAAACATATGTAAAAACTGGTATGGCCTTAGTTGGCGGTGAAATCACTACTTCAGCTTGGGTAGACATTGAAGAATTAACTCGAAAAACAATTAATGATATTGGATATACCAGTTCAGAAATGGGATTTGATGCAAATTCATGTGCGGTGCTTAATGCTATTGGTAAACAATCTCCGGATATCAATCAAGGAGTTGATCGAAACGATCCTCTAGAGCAAGGTGCTGGTGACCAAGGTATTATGTTTGGTTATGCTACAAATGAAATGCCAAATCTAATGCCTGCTGCTATAAGCTATGCGCATGACTTAATGCGCCGCCAAGCAGAAGTTAGAAAAAATGGTACACTTCCTTGGTTAAGACCTGATGCAAAAAGCCAAGTAACATTAATTTACCAAGACGGTCGGATAAAAGGTGTTGATACAATCGTTCTATCAACTCAGCATTCAGAAGGTATTGAGCAAAAAGCATTACATGAAGCCGTCATGGAAGAAATCATTAAACCGACATTGCCAGCCGAATGGTTAACACCTAGAACAAAATACTTTATTAATCCAACTGGACGTTTTGTTATTGGTGGCCCTATGGGAGACTGTGGACTAACTGGACGCAAAATCATTGTCGATACGTACGGTGGAGCAGCTCGTCATGGTGGTGGTGCCTTTTCTGGAAAAGATCCTTCAAAAGTTGACCGCTCAGCAGCTTATGCCGCACGCTATGTTGCAAAGAATATTGTTGCTGCAGGACTTGCTGACAGATGTGAATTACAAATATCTTATGCAATTGGTATTGCCAATCCTACATCAATCTATGTCAATACTTTCGGCACAGAAAAAATCCATCACGATAAAATTGTATCGCTTATTAAAGAATTCTTTGATTTAAGACCTTATGGATTGATCCAAATGCTTGAGCTAATTCAACCGATCTATCAACAAACTGCAAGTTACGGTCATTTTGGTCGAGATATATTCCCTTGGGAAAAAACTGATAAAGCGGCACTACTACGTGATGCAGCAGGACTATAAACGCATACCAATTTATTTACATAATCAAACTATGGCTTGTTTAAGAACTCACTTAATGCAAGCCAATCAACGTCTACATTCCCAATATAAAGAGCCTAAGATCATTTATAAACCCAAAGGCAGTATTGCTGGTAGTGCCTTTTTAACACGTTGGGAAATTCAACTTAATTCGATTATGTTGCTAGATAATGGTACTCAATTTATTGAGGAAGTTGTGCCTCACGAATTAGCACATCTCATTGTCTTTAAAGAGTTTGGCAAAGTAAAACCACATGGTAAAGAATGGCAATATATTATGTCAGAAATATTAGGAAAAATCCCTGCAACAACTCACCGTTTTCCTATTCAACGCAATACTTATTTATACTACTGTAGTTGTCAACAACATCAATTAACCTCAATAAGACACAACAAAATTCAAAATAATAAAACTAGTTATTTATGTCGTAAATGCGGTACTATACTCAAACTTAAAAGTGCCATTTAGTACTAAGATATTATATGTGTAAGTTAGATTTTCATTTTTACAAAAGTTCGTTATTAATTATCACTCTTGGCATTATCCTTTATATTACGGGAAATTGGTTTATACCTTTATACAATGGAATGACGGTTGTAGTGATTGAACATATTCAATCTCTCTTCTTATTATTTATGTGCTGTTATACCTATTATTATGCAAAACGAGTATCTGAACATTCTGAGCTTTATAGATTTTGGATTTGGACAATTTTCTGGTGGTTTATGCTTTTTGGTCGAGGAATTAGTTGGGGAAGAGACTTTTTCCCTGAGGTACCTCGTTTCTATTATAAAATCATTGCTAGTATATTAATAGCGCTCCCAATACTAAGTATATTTTTACTCACGATTCGCCGAGAAATTGCTCGTCGCTACAAATACGAAAAAATACCATTTTGGCATATATTCTTTGCTTTTTTATTCTTAGGTATAGCTGATATTGCAGAACATCGCCGTATTGGACATGAATTTCTAGTTATAACAAAAGAGCGAAAAGATCTCATTGAAGAATTAATGGAAATTCCTTGTCTTCTTTGTTTATCCTTAATAACCTTTTATATGCAAAAAAATGAAAAAAAGAGAGTAGATTCCCTATGCTAAGCTACCGCCACAGTTACCATGCAGGAAATCATGCAGATGTATTAAAACATATTGTTTTAACGTTATGTATTGAATCATTAAAGGAAAAAGAAAAGCCTTTTTTATATTTAGATACACACTCGGGGGCAGGACGATATCTATTAAGAAGTGAGCATGCAGAAAAAACGGGTGAATATTTATCAGGAATTAATTTACTATGGCAACAATCTAATATTCCTGAATTGCTTAATACATACATATCGGTACTAAGACGCTATAATCCTTTTGAGGAAATAAAATATTATCCTGGTTCACCATTAATTGCGAAGCAATTATTACGTGAACAAGACAAGCTCAACCTTACAGAGTTACACCCAACTGATTACCCTTTATTAAAACAAGAATTTAGTAAAGATAAACGAACAAAAGTTTTACGTGAAGATGGATTTTCCCAATTAAAATCAAAGTTACCTCCACTATCTCGTCGTGGAATAATATTGATTGATCCTTCTTATGAAATTAAAGACGATTATCAAAAAATCCCTACAGCATTATTTGAAGCATATAAACGTTTTGCAACAGGTGTTTACTTAATTTGGTATCCTGTGGTATCTCGTACACAAACTCAAAAAATGATTGATAATATTGTTAACTTAGGCATAAAACGAATTTCACAATTTGAGCTGGCAATAAAGCCTGATAATAACCAAAAAGGCATGACAGCATCAGGGATGATAGTAATTAACCCACCATGGAAATTACACGAACAAATGCATACAATTTTGCCATGGCTAAAAACAACACTAGACGTTGGAAAAACAGGAAATTTCATCATTAGAGAGCTAAATGGAGTTGATCCTTTATATTAACCATAAGTATCCAATGCGTTAATTTCTTGAAAAATTTCCCCATCGTAAGTAACGATGGGGAGTCATTTTTAATGATGATCAATAAAAATAAATTTTAAAGCAAATAGTAAAGCAAAAATTATTACACAAAGATTTAATTGTTTAAATTTGCCAGTAAAGGTTTTTAACACTACATAAGAGATAAAACCTAGTGCAACCCCTTCAGTAATTGCAAAGGCAAATGGCATCATAATTGCTGTAATAAAAGCTGGTGTTGCCTCTGTTAAGTCAGACCAGTTAACTTTAACTAAGCTTGAAACCATTAAGATCCCAACAAAGATAAGTGCGCCTGATGTTGCATAGGTAGGTACTAAATGTGCCAGTGGCGAGAAAAAGGCTACCAATAAGAATAATAGTCCAACTACTACTGCGGTTAATCCTGTTCGACCACCCACAGAGATACCTGCGGAACTTTCAATATAGGTTAACACTGATGATGTACCAAATAATCCACCTAAAGAGGAGCTAAAACTATCAATTAACAGCGCTTGACGCATTTTGGGGAATCGACCTTTTTCGTCACTAATGCCTGCTTTATCTGTTAGTGCTAAAATAGTGCCTGATGAGTCGAATAAGCTGACAATCATTATTGAAAAAATAACGCCCATGATACCGATATTAAGCGAGCCAGCTAAATCTACATGACCAACAACGCTAGTTACACTTGGTGGCATAGATATAATACCTTGGTAACTGATATTTGGATCGAGCCATAGTGCTAATAAAGTTACAACTAAAATTGAAATTAATACTGCTGCATGAAAGTTACGAGCCGCTAAAATAACAATGATAAAAAAACCTAGTGATCCTAATAGGACTTTAAGCGATAAGATATTCCCCATAGTTAATAGTGTGGAAGGAGAAGCGACTACAATGCCCATATTTTGAAATCCCATAAAAGCAATAAATAGTCCAATACCTGCACTAATACCTACACGCAAACATTGTGGAATATGTTCAATTAACCAGTGACGAACTTTAAATAGTGATAACGCAAAAAAGATTAAAGAACCCCAAAATATCGCTCCCATACCAATTTGCCAAGAATAGCCCATTGCCCCACATATGCCATAGGCAAAAAAGACGTTAAGCCCCATGGCAGGTGCTAATGCAATTGGTAAATTGGCAAATAGCCCCATTAAAATGGTAGCAAAGGCTGTTACGATACAAGTTAGAACAAAAACAGCAGAAGTATCCATACCTGTTGCTGATAAGATGGAAGGATTCACGAAGATGATATAAACCATTGTTAAAAAGGTAGTACAACCAGCGATAATTTCAGTACCGATAGTTGTTTTTTTCTCTTTCAATTGAAAGGTTTTTTCGAATATTGACTTCATAAGTTTAGGCCTAATTTAGATTGATAAGTAAGAGTAAAAGTTTATAAACAGTTTTACCTATTTTTTACTAAAGGGGAAAAATAAAAAAGATGAGGAGTATTTACTCCACACCTTCAAATAAACAAAAATTTTTCAGCGTCAATTATTGCTAGTTATTTATTTTGGTCAAGCGTTATTCTAGTTATTTCTCTTTGCTGTATTATAATGCTACAGAATCAGGTTTATTTAACGTGATTTTTACTTTAAGAATTCTATGACTTTCTATTTCAGCTACTTCAAATAAATAATCGCCAATTTGCAAGGTTTCACCAACATTGAGTAAATGTTGAGCTTTTTCCATTAATAGCCCCGCTAGGGTATGATATTCACGTTTATCATCGATCGGTATTGGTACAAAACGGACTAGCTCTTCAACTGGAATATAACCATTAGCAATCCAGCTATTATCATCTAGACATTGAATATCATGTTTAGCATCAATTTCCTCTTCTTCTGTTGGAAAATCACCAGCAATGGTTTCGATAATATCTGTTACCGAGACAACCCCTTGCATTGAACCAAATTCATCAACCACAAAAGCAAAATGAGTTTTGGCCTTTTTAAATTGTTCTAATGCAACCAGTAACGATACGGTTTCTGGAAAGATTAAAGGTTGTTTGATTAGTGAGTGTATATCAATCGGTGCTTTGCTTTGTAGTACATCTTTTAAAAGGTCATTAACTTGGATAATGCCTAAAGGCTCATCAATTGAGTCATTATCAGTGACAACTAAACGAGAATGAGGATTATCAAAGATTTCTTTTATTATAACATCACGATCGTCATTAATATTGACCATATCAACATCAAGTCGAGATGTCATAATGCTACTGACCGAACGCTGTGCAAGTCCAAGTACTCGTTCAACCATGCTGAGTTCTTGATGATTAAACACTGATACTTTTTTATTAGCATCAGATACGATATCAATATTATGAGTATCGGGATCTTCCTCAGCATCACCTTTTAGTAGATGTAAAATAGCTTCGGCAGTACGTTCTCGTAGCGGTTTTTTATTTAATGCTTTACGGCGATTTAGTATGGCTAATTGATTAAAAAATTCAATCATGATTGAGAAACCGATCGCCGCATATAAGTAACCTTTTGGAATAATAAAATCAAAACCTTCGGCAACAAGACTAAATCCTATCATTAATAAGAAGCTCAAGCATAGGATCACAATGGTTGGATGGGCATTGACAAAATTAGCCAATGGTTTGCTTGCAACCATCATAATGCCTATTGCTATACAAACGGCAATAATCATCACTGGGATATGTTCAACCATTCCAACAGCTGTAATAACTGAATCAAGCGAGAACACTGCATCAAGTACAACTATTTGAGCAACGACAGTCCAGAAGTGGGATGTCTTTTTAGGTTTACCATCCTCATTTGATGTGCCTTCAAGGCGTTCATTGAGCTCCATGGTAGCTTTAAATAGCAAGAATATACCACCAATTAGCATAATTAGTTGTCGGGCATTAAAACTGATCTCGGATATCGAAAATAGCGGTGTAGTGAGTGTGACTAACCAACCCGTAAACATTAATAATAAAATTCGAGTGATTAATGCAAAAGCAAGACCGGTAACGCGGGCTTTATCTCGTTGTTGGGGTGGAAGTTTCTCGGCAAGAATGGCTATAAAAACAATGTTATCAATACCAAGGACGATTTCAAGTACAACCAGAGTGGATAAGCCAATCCAGATTGTAGGATCCATGATCCATTCCATATGTCAGGTGATTACCTCTAATAAATACAGCACATGCTGCGTTGTAATTCTGTCTGTAATTGAGCAAATAATCAATAAAATATTTATAAAAATTGCATATCCTGTTAAAAACTTTCAGGTAACTATGTGTTTCAGTATAAATTTAGCTTTTCCAAAATGTTGGTGTGAATAAAACTAGTAAGGTAAATATTTCTAATCGCCCAAATAACATGTCAACCACCATTACCCATTTTACTATATCACTGACACTAGCAAAATTATCACTTACACTACCAAGACCAACCCCTAAATTGTTAAGTGATGATGCTACTATGTAAAAAGAGTCAGTGGCATCAATGCCTGTTGCCATAATAATAAATAAGCTAACTAAAAAGACCAACGTATATGCAGAAAAGAATCCCCAAATTGCTTCGATTATGCGTTCAGAAACCACGCGATTATTTAATTTTAAAGTATAAATAGCGTTAGGATGAATAAGGCGCTTTAGTTCACGTGAGCCTTGCATAAACAAAATTAACACACGAACCACTTTTAAACCGCCACCCGTTGATCCCGCACAACCACCAATAAATGAAGCGCACAATAAAAAGATTGGTAATGATGATGGCCATGTGTTGATATCATCGACACTAAAGCCTGCTGTTGATGATATGGATACCACTTGTAAGATAATTTTATCAATGCTCAGGCGGTGTGGTTTATAGAAATAAATAACAATTGTGCAGATAGCAACTAGTATCAGTAGAATAAATATAAATGTTCTGAACTCTTGATCACGCCAGTACTCTTTAATCGAAAAGCCACTTAGTGCGGCAAAATGGAGCGCAAAATTACAACCAGATAAAATCAAAAAGAGGGTGACGATGTAATTGATTACTGGACTGTTAAAATAGGCTAAATTATCATCATGGGTTGAAAACCCTCCCATTGATATCGTGGAAAAACTATGTGACACAGCATCAAATACATTCATACCAGCCAGCCAGAGACAAATAGCACAAAGCGTTGTTAGCAAAATATAAATTGACCAAAGTGTTTTAGCTGTTTCAGCAATACGTGGACGCATTTTACTGTCTTTTTGCGGACCTGGAATTTCGGCACGATAAAGTTGCATTCCCCCTACCCCCAGTAATGGTAAGATAGCAACAGCTAGCACGATAATCCCCATCCCTCCAAGCCATTGCAATAATTGGCGATAGAAAAGTAAAGCTTTAGGTAGATGATCTAACTTAACAATTGTGGTGGCACCTGTTGTGGTTAAGCTTGAAAATGATTCAAAAAATGCAGTATTTAAATTTAAATTAATATGTGTATCAAAAATAAAAGGAAAAGCGCCAATTGATCCTAGAACAACCCAAAATAGTACGACGATAAAAAAGCCTTCACGTGTGCTCAGCTCGTGGCGATGATTACGATTAGGAAACCATAGTGCAATTCCTAAAATTAAGGCAACAAAAAAAGAGCGAACAAAAATTGCACCAGCCCCATCGCGATAGATTAATGCAACAAGTGCTGGTAATAACATGAATATCGATAATAGGGATACTAATAAACCGATAATTCGTAAAATTGATCGCCAATGCATCATGATGATAGTCTCTACTTAAATCCACGTGATGCTTTGATAAGATCATAGGCCGCTTGAATCTCTTGTGCACGTTTTTTGGCGGCTTCAAGCATCTCTTTCGGTAAGCCTTTCGATACTAACTTATCAGGATGATGCTCATTCATTAATTTACGATAAGCTCTTTTTATTTCTGAGATTTCAGCTGTAGCTGCAACACCTAAAATTTTGTAAGCATTTTGTAGGTCGGATTGTGGTGAGCGACCTTGATAATTTCCATAATTATTACTGCGTTGGTATTGGTCTCGTTGTCCGTGTTGGTTACTATAGCCATTTTGACGGAAGTGATAACTTCCCATCATCATTTGGATATATATTGCCATTTGTTGACGTGGAATATTAAATCCTTCAGCCACAATAAATAAAATTTGTTGTTCTTTTTCGTCTAAAACGCCATCAACTAATGCAGCTTGGATCAATTGCTCACAAAAAATATTTAACACATTACGTCGAAAACGATATTGTGCGTATAGCTCAGCCAAACGAGATCTTAGTGGGTAGTCACTTGCTTTACCATTATTAAATGAATCTTGGGCTAGTTTTCGGCCGTTTCGGTCAAGTTGTAATCTATCCATAAATTGACTGGCAAGATTAATATCATCTTGTGTGACGACCCCTTTAGCTTTACTTAAGTGACCTAGAACTTCAAAAACAACAGTTAAATAAAGTGTTGGATTTGCTTGTGTTCTTTGTTCGGTCAATTTATTACAAAACGTGCGGTAAAGCATTGGCCCAACAAAAATCCCAAGAATAAATCCCCATCCTGTTTTTAATACAGTGCTCAAAACAAAGCCTGCAATTATTGCCCAGATAAAAGACATATTATTCGTTCACCTCTATTTTATCTATCTTTTGTAAACCTCTTGGTAACGGTGTACCTTTTCGTGCTCGCTCTGCCTTAAATTTTTGTAAATCAGCAGGATATAATGTAAGTTTGCGTTTACCAACATATAACGTTATTGAAGTGTCTTGTGTAATTAATAGAGTATAAGCAAGGCAGTCATCAGCACCTGAAAGTGATACTATTTTATTTCCTTTACCTTTAGCAAGTTCAGGTAGATCTTTTACAGGAAATATGAGCATTCGACCTGCTTTGGTGATTGATAGTAGTAAACTATCTTCAGATGTGATTTCAATTGGTGGCAATATTTTAGATTCTTTAGGTAAATTAATAATTGCTTTACCATTACGATTGCGAGCAATCAAATCACTAAATTTACCAATAAATCCATAACCAGCACTTGAAGCAAGTAATAATTTTTGATCATCATTTTGAGACATGAGCACAAGTTCAACTGTTGCACCAGCGGGTAGTGCTAATTTACCAGTTAATGGTTCGCCTTGACTTCGTGCTGATGGTAACGTGTTTGGTTCTATAGCATAACTACGTCCCGTTGAATCGATGAAAATAACAGGTTGATTACTTTTGCCTTTGGCGGCAGCTTTAAAACTATCACCAGATTTATAACTTAAACCAGCAGGATCAATATCATGACCTTTTGCTGTTCTTACCCAACCCATTTCAGATAAAACGACAGTAACAGGTTCAGATGGTGTTAACTCTTGTTCACTAATAGCTTTAGCTTCACTGCGCTCAACAATTGGAGAACGACGGTCATCGCCATATTTTTCAGCATCCTCTTTTAGCTCTTTTTTAATTAAATTACTCAATTTTTTAGGCGAAGCTAACAAAGCTTGCAGATGATCACGCTCTTTTGTAAGCTCACTTTGTTCGCCTTTAATGCGCATCTCTTCAAGTTTGGCTAAGTGGCGAAGTTTTAACTCTAAAATCGCTTCGGCTTGAATTTCAGTTAAGGCAAAACGATTAATTAATTCTTGTTTAGGTTCATCTTCGTGACGAATAATTTCGATAACTTCATCAATATTTAAAAAAGCAATTAATAAGCCATCGAGAATATGGAGTCGTTTTAATATTTTATCTAAACGGTAATTTAAACGTCGAGTGACGGTATTTTTTCGATACTCTAACCATTCAGAAAGAATTTCAACTAAGCCTTTTACTGATGGGCGATTATCAAGCCCAATCATATTCATATTAACCCGATAACTTTTTTCGAGATCGGTTGTGGCAAATAGATGATTCATCACTTGCTCTAAATCTACTCGATTTGAACGTGGCACAATGACCAGACGAGTTGGATTTTCGTGATCAGACTCATCACGTAAATCTTCAATTAAAGGTAGTTTTTTGGCTCGCATCTGAGAAGCTATTTGTTCTAAGATTTTAGCACCCGAAACTTGATGAGGCAGATCTGTAATTACAATATCACCTTCTTCTTTCTTCCAGACAGCACGCATACGGATTGAACCACGACCCGTTTTATAGATTTTCGCTATGTCTTCTGGTGAAGTAATAATTTCAGCTTCTGTTGGGAAATCGGGGCCTTGTATGTGAGCCATTACTTCGTTGAGCGTCGCATTGGGGTTATCAGCAAGCATAATTGCCGCATTCGCGACTTCACGAAGGTTATGAGGCGGTATATCAGTTGCCATGCCGACCGCGATACCTGTTGTACCATTTAATAAAATGTTGGGTAATCTAGCCGGTAACATTTTAGGTTCTTGTAAAGTACCATCAAAGTTAGGCGTATAATCAACCGTTCCTTGTCCTAGTTCACCTAATAGTAGTTCGGCATATTTTGACAAACGTGATTCTGTGTAACGCATAGCGGCGAATGATTTAGGATCATCAGGTGCCCCCCAGTTACCTTGCCCATCAACTAATGGATAGCGATATGAAAATGGTTGTGCCATGAGCACCATCGCTTCATAACAGGCACTATCACCATGAGGATGATATTTACCAAGCACATCCCCGACGGTACGTGCAGATTTTTTAAATTTGGCTTGTGCGTTAAGTCCTAATTCAGACATAGCATAAACAATGCGTCGTTGCACTGGTTTTAAGCCATCTCCAATAAATGGCAAGGCACGATCCATAATGACGTACATTGAGTAGTTTAAATAGGCGCTTTCGGTAAAAGTGCGTAACGACTGGATTTCTACTCCGTCATGAGTTATCTCACTCATTATTGTTCCTCTAAATCATTCAGTTTATTAGACATCAAGTTCAACTTGATCGCCTTTTTCTTGTAACCATTCGCGACGATCTTCTGAGCGTTTTTTAGCAAGTAGCATATCCATTAATGCCATCGTTTGCTCAGCATCATCAAGCGAAAGCTGTACTAAACGACGCGTATTGGGATCCATTGTTGTTTCGCGTAGTTGTAGTGGATTCATTTCACCTAGACCTTTAAAGCGCTGCACATTGGGTTTGCCTTTTTTACGTTTAAGCTGTTCTAAAATGCCTTCTTTTTCTTCTTCATCTAGGGCGTAATGAACTTCTTTTCCTAAATCGATACGATAAAGCGGCGGCATAGCAACAAAGACATGCCCATGTTCAACCATGGTACGAAAGTGCCGAACAAATAAAGCACAAAGTAATGTTGCAATATGTAGTCCATCTGAGTCAGCATCGGCTAAAATACAGATTTTACCATAACGTAATTGGCTTAAATCATCGCTATCTGGATCGATACCGATAGCAACAGAAATATCATGGATTTCTTGTGAGCCGAGTACTTCATCGGACGAGACTTCCCATGTATTTAAGATTTTGCCTTTAAGAGGCATAATGGCTTGATATTCACGATCTCGCGCTTGTTTAGCCGAACCTCCCGCAGAATCGCCTTCCACTAAAAACAGTTCAGTACGACTTAAGTCTTGTGATGAGCAATCAGCCAATTTGCCTGGTAATGCTGGACCACTGGTTAATTTCTTTCGAATGACTTTTTTGGACGCTTTTAAGCGTTTTTGTGCACATAAAATTACCATTTCAGCTAGTAATTCGGCTATTTGTACATTTTGATTCAACCAAAGACTAAACGCATCTTTCACAATAGCCGAAACAAATGCCGCACTTTGGCGCGATGATAAGCGTTCTTTAGTTTGACCCGCAAACTGAGGCTCTTGCATTTTGACTGAAATAACATAGGCACAGCGTTCCCATATATCATCGGCGGTTAATTTTAATCCTCGTGGTAACAAATTGCGAAACTCACAAAACTCACGCATTGCGTCTAATAATCCTTGACGTAAACCATTAACATGGGTACCGCCTTGTACGGTTGGGATTAAGTTAACGTAACTTTCAGTTAATAATTCTCCGCCTTCGGGCATCCAAAGCAGTGCCCATTCTACGGCTTCTGTTTCGCCAGTATGATTACCTGTAAAAGGCGTTTCAGGTAAAAGAGAGTAACCGCTGACAGATTCCATTAGATAATCTTTTAGGCCATCTTCATAACACCAACGTTGTTCGGTATTATTGATTTCATCTTTAAAAATAATTTCAAGGCCAGGGCAAAGCACCGCTTTAGCTTTTAGTAGATGTGATAAGCGTGGGACAGAAAATCTAGGCGAATCAAAATATTTTTCGTCAGGCCAAAAACGAACTTTGGTACCTGTATTACGACGACCACAAGTGCCCGTAATATGCAGATCTTCAACTTTATTACCGTTTTCAAAAGCTATTTCGTACACTTGTCCATCACGATGAACAGTAACTTCAACACGTTTTGATAATGCATTGACTACCGAAATACCTACACCGTGTAAACCACCTGAAAATTGGTAATTTTTGTTCGAGAACTTTCCGCCAGCATGTAAACGACAAAGCAATAATTCAATCGCTGGTACACCTTCTTCAGGGTGAATATCAACCGGCATTCCTCGCCCATCGTCGATAACTTCTAGTGAATTATCTTGAAAAAGGGTAACCTTAATTTTACGAGCATGACCTGCGATAGCTTCATCAACACTGTTATCAATGACTTCTTGCCCTAAATGGTTTGGTCGGCTTGTGTCAGTGTACATTCCTGGTCGATGACGAACTGGATCAAGGCCTTTTAATACTTCAATATCAACGGCATTATAAGTAGATTGTGACATAGTTTTTCTATTTATTCGAATAAATGACTGCTATTATACCAATCTTTGTTTAATAAGACCAAGGCCAATGGTGAAGGCGTTTGATTTGCAATGCTAAACTATATTTATCATAATAAATTAATCATAATGATTAAGGTGGACAACTTATTGAGAGTGAATCATTGGCGCTGTCCTTTAATTGAATTTTATACCTAAATCTCTATGTACAAATAAATTCATAATGTATTGTTGATCGTAAATTACGGTTGATAATTTAATACCTAGAACAAGTGTTGTATTTATTTTTCGTTTTATATTGTCAATATAGTTTATAACAAAATCAACACCTTTAACAAATCTTAACGAATCTTAACAAAAGTTAATATTTTTTATCTTTAAATGACACTATTTCTTGTTTAAAATTAAACCAATATCCTCTTAATGGGTGATATTTTGTGCATTAATACTACAGAAACACCATTAATTAATGGTCAATAATAACTCAAATATTTAATTCTTTAAAATAATCGTAAATTCACAAAATAGAATAGGTAATGGTATAATGTCATTTAATCATACTTTTCAACAACCAAAAAATTTGATTTCTCTGAGATCGTTACTTTTTAATTGTAAGGTACAGCTATTTTATACTCCATGTAAACACCTTCTTTCACTTATAAAATTTTTCTCTTCACGTTTAACTCTATTTACTTGTATTTATCTTCTTTTACCTGCAAATAGTGCAATCGCTTTATCAGCAACGACCAATAAAGTAATATACGGTAGTGCGCCGTATTTAACGTTTGATGGTGGAATTACGAAACACGAGAGTTTAGTAGAATTTTTAGGCATAACGTTATCAAATAATAAAAGCTATATTCCACAGGGTACAAGTAAGGTTTTATATCCTAGTGGTGTAATAGATATTTCAAGTGAAATCAACCCTATTGAGTTACCGAATAAAGCTGACACGTTTGAGAGTGTGCAAACAATTGTACCTGTAGCAAGCTACCCACGTATTGATCTAACTGACTTGGTTGGAGAGCCGTTTAATTATTTGAAAGACGATGATGGTGATAAACCTATAAGCGTAACAGGTAGCATCACGATTAAGTGGCAAAATAGAAAAGGCGAAGATATTACTGATGAGGTTAAAGCATATTCAAACAAGTTATTAAATATTTGTGACGCACCGTATAAAATCACATTATCTGCAACGAATGGCAATGTATCAACTCAGTATGGAATCCCCTACAAGAGTCATCTTTTTGGTGCAAGTCATAGCTTCTATATTAAGCCCAAAATAGATAATCCAATTGTTTGTTTTGTTCAACCAAATTTATACAAGCAAGCTGATGATGAATTAGCAACTGATTGGGTTAAAAATAGAGGGTTTAAGGTACAGCCATTTACTAGACCAACTAACAACTTTCCAACAACGGGGGCAAATAAATTGTTTTTTTACTTATTGTTGGGTGGGATAACCCCAGAGCAAGTTATTGCAGTCAATGGTAAAACAGTGAGAGGGACAGGAACAGGTGTAATATTGAAATTAAGTGCAGCAACTACCCAGAATTGGGATGGGCGGTATCCTAATATAGATAAGGCATTAAAGATAGAATTAATTGGACCAAATCAGTTATCGTTAAATACAAATTTTACGCCATCAGAATTTAAGTTGTATTCTGATAGTATTGGTGGTCATTTACTTTATAACTTTAAAATAGAGCGTTGGTATATAGCTCGACCGGGAGGAGTAGATTACACTAATGCCAAAAAATTTTGTCGTGACTTAGGTAATGGCTATCGAGTACCGGATATTAATGACTATACCAACGCAATGAGATCAGATACTAATTTTAACTGGACAGTCGGTATTCCAGGAAGAAATGTTAACCATTATCAAAGGCGTTTGAGTTACCGAAATGGTAGTCGCTGGATTGGAGGGATATTTAACGAGTGGGGGTTCACCTTTAGAGGCATCAACAACTATCCCGGTACCGACTGGGATAACTACAACTATTGGGCATTCCAGTCAAGAGATAACCATCAATACAACGTCGACTCGTACAACGGTTTTATCAACTACAACTACCCGTCCAACACCAACGGTAGGGCGGCATGTGTGAAACCCTAAACAACATGTGCTAGATGTCGTTATTAAACGAAATCAACGAATGTAATGTAGATAATCCCAACTTTTGTGGAAATACACTGATTTGTCTAAATTTTATAGTTAAAATAACCCGTTAAAAACTCATAAAGCGTTTTCCCCGAAATCGCTTTATGGGGTTTAATCTTATATAATTCTAACAGCTATCTATTTAATCATCGCTTCATTCGATTCTTATTAATTTAAACAGTTTTCGTTTTTAGTTTGTTTATTTCTTTTTTAGTATTATTATCAACAAATCCCATATTTATATCAGGGAATAATGTGAGTAAACTACAGAATAAAATAACCCGACGTAATTTTTTACAAAAATCATTAACTATAGCAGGTGTATCTGTACTAACGAATAATATACAATTACCTTTTGTCTATGCAGAGCCAAACACCAATGCTAGAAGTAAGATAATCCCTACTAATTCCACAGATGAAGAAAAGATTGTTTACAGTGCTTGTTTAGTAAACTGTGGTAGCCGTTGTCCTTTAAAAGTTCATGTCAAAAACGATATTATTACTAAAATATCATCAGAAGATGGGATTAATGATTCCGTTTTTGGCTTGCATCAAATTCGCCCTTGTCTTCGTGGTAGATCTGTTCGTTGGCGAACTTATGATCCTGAACGTTTAAAGTATCCTATGCTGCGCATTGGTAAACGTGGTGAGGGTAAATTTAAACGTATTTCATGGGATCAAGCCATTAGTCTACTAGCCAATAAACTTAAATATACCATTAATCAGTATGGCAATGAGGCAATTTATTACCAATATGGTTCAGGTACAACAGGAGCTAATCTTTCTGGGCGTAATGCATGTAAGCGTTTTTTAAGTACAATTGGTGGTTTTTTAAATTATCATGGCGATTATTCGAGTGGGCAGATTTCAGCTATTCGCCCTTATATTTTTGGTAATGCTAAGGATTCTTTACTTGATCAGATAAAGCATTCTGATTTAGTTGTGATGTTTGGACATAACATTGCCGAGACCCGAATGTCGGGTGGAGGGCAAGTTACAGAGCTTTTTCATGCATTAGAACAAAGTAATGCCCGGGTGATTATAATTGATCCCCGTCGCAGCGAAAGTGTGGTGGCGTATAATGCTGAGTGGATCCCGATAATTCCCGGTACCGATGCTGCGTTAGTTGCTGCTATTGGCTATGCTTTACTTGAAGAAGATCGTATTGATGATGCAATGCTCAATCAATATTGTGTTGGTTGGAACACTGAGTCATTGCCTGACAGTGCACCGCCTTTTAGTGATTTTAAATCTTATATTCTCGGATTGGGTAACGATAGAACGCCTAAAACACCAGAATGGGCAGCTAAAAAGACAGGTATTCCTGCGGAACAAATTCGTAAGCTAGCATTGGATATTGTTAACGCTAAAGCTGCATGGATTTCTCAAGGTTATGGTGTACAGCGCTGGCAAAATGGCGAACATACCGCACGTGCGATTATGATGCTACCTATTATTACAGGACAATTTGGTAAACCTGGTACCAATATTGGGACGTGGGGTGGGAGTGTTATTTATCCTATACCTAGTTTTAACCTTCCAAATCCTGTTAAAACCAGTATTCCTTTCTTTCTATGGACGAAGGCAATTGAAGATGGGCCAAGTATGACAGCTAGAAATTCTTATCTCAAAGGTAAGGAGAAGTTGGATGTAGGTATTAAATTTATCTGGAATTATGCTGGTAATGTAATTGGCAATCAACATTCAGATCTAAATCGTACTCACCAAATTTTACAAGATGAATCTAAATGTGAATTTATTCTTGTTTGGGATACGCATATGACTGCATCAGCCAAATATGCTGATTTATTGCTGCCTGATGTTTCATCAGTTGAAAATAATGATTTGATTAATAACTCTTATTCATCTGGTGCGTATAGTTATATAATTCGTATGCAACGTACAATTAATCCGCTTTGGGAAAACCGTGCAGCTTATGATGTATTAACCGATCTTTCTGAAAAGCTAGGCGTAAAAGATAAATTTACTGAAGGTCGTTCTCAAGATGAATGGATAGAATATTGTTATGAGCAATTGCGAAAAAATGAACCTAATTTACCTCCTTTTGCTGATACCGATGGTATGGGAGTAATTGAGCGTAGGCTTGCCGATAGTGATAAACAAATTGGTTTAAAAGCTTTTAGAGATGATCCTATTAAAAACCCATTAAACACGCCGTCGGGAAAAATAGAAATCTATTCAGAGGCATTAGCTAATATTGCCAACAAATGGGAGCTTGATGCCGAAGATGTTCTGTACCCAATTCCAGCATATTTGCCTGCTATCGAAGGGAGCGAAGATAAACCAAAACGTAAAAAATACCCGTTGCAACTTATTGGATTTCATACTAAAGGGCAATGCCATTCCTCTTATAGTAATTTACCGCAATTGCGTGAAGCTGTTGCTAACAGCCTTTGGATTAATCCATTCGATGCCGAGCAAAGGCAGATTAAGCATGGGCAATTGGTCGAGGTTTATAACGATCGTGGTCGTTTGTATATTCCTGCTAAAGTTACGCCACGTATATTACCAGGAGTGATTGCGATTCCGCAAGGAATGTGGGCAAAAACCAATTCTATAGGGATTGATATTGGCGGATGTATTAATCGGTTAACATCATTGCGCCCAACAGTACTTGCAAAATCGAATCCGCAGCATACCAATCTGGTTGAAGTTAAACCATTATCGGTTTCAGGATTAACGTCGTAAATTAAAGAGCGGATAATAAAAATGCAATATGGATTTTATATTGATTCATCAAAATGTACCGGTTGCAAAACCTGCCAACTCAGTTGTAAAGACGAGAAAGACAATGCTTTAGGTGTTCATTTTCGCCGTGTTTATGAATATGGTGGAGGTACTTGGCAGTTGGTTGATGGTATGTGGCAAAACGATACCTTTGCCTATTATTTATCTATCTCGTGTAATCATTGTGAAAAACCAACTTGTGTACAAGGTTGCCCAACAGGTGCGATGCATAAACGAAAGCAAGATGGTTTAGTGGTTGTTAATCAAGATGTTTGTATTGGTTGTCGATATTGCGAAATGCGTTGTCCTTATGGAGCACCGCAATTTGATCATCAAAAGAAAGTCATGTCAAAATGTGATGGCTGTTATGAACGTGTAGCCGAAGGTTTAAAACCAGTATGCGTTGAATCTTGCCCTCAGCGTGCGTTAGATTTTGACGAAATTGAAAAACTACGTCACCGTTATGGTGATGAATGCAATATTGCACCACTACCAAGTTCACAGCTGACTAAACCTAATATTGTGATAAAACCACATGCACATGCTAAAGCATCTGGTGATACCTTAGGTAAAGTACTTAATCCTGAGGAGGTATGAGTTATATGCATGAATTACCATTGGTATTTTTTACGGTACTCGGTCAATTATCTGCTGGGATGGTGCTGATTGGTGGCATATCATCTTTAAGCCATTATTCATACAGTTTAATTAAGATAAATAAAATGAATATGGCGGCTCTGATTGTAATGGCTGTTGCAATGCTTATTGCTTCGCTACATTTAGGTCATCCTTTTCGGGCTCTTAATGTTATTTGGGGTATTGGTCGTTCGCCGATGAGCAATGAAATTTTTTCCTTTGGTCTCTTGTTTGGAATAACATTAGTATGTGTATTACTAACTTATTTTTCTTATCATAATGATGGTAAAAAATGGCTATTGGTCAACTCACTTTGTCAACGCATATATCAAATCCCCAATTTTTCTAAAATATTATCTTTATTGTTGATCTTTTTTAGTTTAATTTTTGTTTGGATGATTGCTCTTACTTATATGCTACCAACGGTTAAAACCTGGAATACCTATTACACAGCCATTCAGATGTATACCTCTATGCTAGTGTTAGGAGGAATTGCTGCAATAGTTTTTGGGATATTTCGAATTGGCATAATTTCTTTCTTTACTGGTGTAATATCGATTCTGTTATTAAAAATTCCTTATATTAATTTAATGACCTCAGTATCACCTGAACTTACCTCAAAACAATATATTTGGATGCTAATTCAATGCCTATTATTAGTACTTGCACTTGTTTTAGTTATTGTAAATATTTATCGATCTAAGCAATCAACAATAATTTACTCTATTGCTTTTATTATTGTTTTAGTTGCCGAGTTATGTGGGAGAATTGCGTTTTATAATTTATGGACTATTCAAATGTAAAATTAATAACATTTTAATGTTTTTAATAACAATAAAAACACACTATACAATAGGGACTATTGATCTTTTAACAAAAAATAAACAGATATACTAGTGTCTTTCTATAAAATAACGACTATCCTCTATAAATAATTAATACCAAGATCAAGCACTTATTGATAGCAAAAACTTGACATTATCTCCCCTGGGGTCTAGAATCTTGCGACCCAAAACTTATACACATAGGTTTTGGTCTACAGTTATTAATTACGTATCTAAAAAGCAATTTTAAATTTATTTTAATTAATCAGGAGCTTATTAATGGCAACAATTAATCAGCTGGTACGCAAACCAAGAGCACTAAAGGAAGCAAAAAGCAACGTTCCTGCCCTTGAAGCATGCCCGCAAAAACGCGGTGTTTGTACTCGTGTTTACACAACTACACCGAAAAAACCAAACTCAGCATTACGTAAAGTATGTCGTGTACGTTTAACCAACGGTTTTGAAGTTACTTCTTATATCGGTGGTGAAGGTCATAACCTACAAGAACATAGTGTAATTTTAATCCGTGGTGGTCGTGTTAAAGACTTACCAGGTGTTCGTTACCACACTGTTCGCGGTGCATTAGACTGCGCAGGTGTTAAAGATCGTAAACAAAGCCGTTCAAAATACGGTGTTAAACGACCTAAAGCTTAATGGAACTCCGTTAAGTAAGGCCAAACTATATAATTCCATTTAACTCATTTGAGTTTTGGGTAAACCTGAAAATTTATAACATATAAACGGAGTATTCCAATGCCACGTCGTCATGTTGTCGGTCAAAGAAAAATTCTTCCTGATCCGAAGTTCGGTTCAGAGTTACTGGCGAAATTTGTAAATATTTTAATGATAGATGGTAAAAAATCTATCGCAGAATCAATCGTATATTCAGCTCTTGATAAATTAGCTGAGCGTAGTGGAAAAGACCACTTAGCAGCTTTTGAAGTTGCATTAGATAACGTAAGACCAACTGTAGAAGTTAAGTCACGTCGCGTTGGTGGTTCTACATACCAAGTTCCTGTTGAAGTGCGTCCAGTTCGTCGTAATGCACTTGCAATGCGTTGGATTGTAGATGCAGCTCGTAAACGTGGCGATAAATCAATGGCTTTACGCCTAGCGAATGAACTTATGGATGCTTTTGAAAACAAAGGTACCGCTGTGAAAAAACGCGAAGATGTTCATCGTATGGCTGAAGCTAATAGAGCGTTTGCACACTATCGTTGGTAATATTCGCACTTATAATTGTATAAGTGACTTGAATTTGGACTGATAGCCCTTATCTGCTATCGGTCACCAAAATGATGTTTTATTAAGCAAACGATTCTAAACAGAGGATTAATATGGCTCGTACAACCCCTATAGCACGCTACCGTAACATCGGTATCAGTGCACATATTGACGCAGGTAAAACAACAACGACTGAACGTATTTTGTTTTATACTGGCGTTAGTCACAAAATTGGTGAAGTTCATGATGGTGCAGCTACCATGGACTGGATGGAACAAGAACAAGAACGTGGTATTACTATCACATCTGCAGCAACAACAGCTTTCTGGTCTGGCATGGGTCAACAATTTGAACCACACCGTATCAACATCATCGACACCCCTGGACACGTTGACTTTACAATCGAAGTTGAACGTTCTATGCGTGTTCTTGATGGTGCAGTAATGGTTTACTGTGCGGTTGGTGGTGTGCAACCTCAATCAGAAACTGTATGGCGTCAAGCAAACAAATATAAAGTTCCACGTATTGCATTTGTCAACAAAATGGACCGTATGGGAGCTAACTTCTTACGTGTTGTTGATCAAATCAAAACTCGTTTAGCAGCGGTTCCAGTTCCTTTAGTTTTACCAATCGGTGCTGAAGAAGGATTTACTGGTGTTGTTGATTTACTTAAACGTAAAGCAATTAACTGGAATGATGCAGATCAAGGCGTAACATTTACTTATGAAGATGTGCCAGCTGACATGGTTGACCAGGTTGAAGAATGGCGTTCTTTCTTAATAGAAACTGCAGCTGAAGCAAGTGAAGAGTTGATGGAAAAATACCTTGGTGGTGAAGAGTTAACTGAGCAAGAAGTGAAAGCCGCATTGCGTGAGCGCGTACTTGCCAACGAAATCATCTTAGTAACTTGTGGTAGTGCCTTTAAAAACAAAGGTGTGCAATTCATGCTTGATGCTGTTATTGAATACTTACCAGCGCCAACTGATGTACCAGCAATCAAAGGTGAATTACCAAATGGTGAAGCTGCTGAACGTCACTCAAGTGATGATGAGCCATTCTCATCATTAGCGTTCAAAATTGCAACAGACCCATTTGTTGGTAACTTAACATTCTTCCGTGTTTACTCTGGTGTTGTTAACTCTGGTGATACTGTTCTTAACTCTGTGAAAGATAAGAAAGAACGTTTTGGTCGTATCGTTCAGATGCATGCTAACAAACGTGAAGAAATTAAAGAAGTTCGCGCAGGCGATATTGCTGCTGCAATTGGTCTTAAAGATGTCACAACTGGGGATACTCTTTGTGCTGAAAGTGCACCAATTATTCTTGAAAGAATGGAATTCCCTGAGCCGGTAATTTCGGTTGCTGTTGAACCAAAAACTAAAGCTGACCAAGAAAAAATGGGCCTTGCTTTAGGTCGACTAGCACAAGAAGACCCTTCATTCCGTGTTCACACTGATGAAGAATCTGGTCAAACTATTATTTCTGGTATGGGTGAACTTCACTTAGAAATCATCGTTGACCGTATGAAACGTGAATTTAAAGTGGAAGCAAATGTTGGTAAACCACAAGTTGCTTACCGTGAGACAATTCGCAATGAAGTAGAACAAGAAGGTAAATTTGTTCGTCAGTCTGGTGGTCGTGGTCAATACGGTCATGTATGGTTAAAAATCAAACCATTGGAAGCTGGTGGCGAAGGCTACAAATTCAACAACGAAATCGTTGGTGGTGTGGTTCCTAAAGAATACATCCCTGCGGTTGATAAAGGCTGTCAAGAACAAATGAAAAACGGTGTTCTTGCTGGTTACCCAATTGTTGATGTTGAAGTCACTATCTTTGATGGTTCTTACCATGATGTTGACTCATCAGAAATGGCATTTAAAATTGCTGGTTCAATGGCATTTAAAGATGGCTTCATGAAAGCTAAACCTGTGCTTTTAGAACCAATTATGAAAGTCGAAGTTGAAACTCCAGAAGATTATATGGGTGATGTTATCGGTGACTTAAACCGTCGTCGTGGTATGATCGAAGGAATGGAAGATACTGCAACAGGTAAAACTGTTAAAGCACAAGTTCCACTTTCAGAAATGTTTGGTTATGCAACAGACCTTCGTTCACAAACTCAAGGTCGTGCTTCTTACTCAATGGAGTTCTTGAAGTACAATGAAGCACCAACAAATATTGCAACCGCAATTATTGAAGCTCGTAAAGCGAAATAATTTTATCTAAATAAAGTAACACTTCCCTTAATCACTTAAGGGAAGTGATTTAATAAAGGAACATTAAGATGTCTAAAGAAAAATTTGAACGTACAAAACCCCATCTAAACGTTGGTACAATCGGCCACGTTGACCACGGTAAAACAACTTTAACTGCTGCAATTACTTCTGTACTTGCTAAAAAATACGGCGGTCAAGCTCGTGCATTCGATCAAATCGATAACGCACCAGAAGAAAAAGCACGTGGTATCACCATCAACACTTCACACGTTGAATACGATACACCAACTCGTCACTACGCACACGTAGACTGCCCAGGCCATGCTGACTATGTTAAAAACATGATCACTGGTGCGGCACAAATGGACGGTGCTATCTTAGTAGTAGCAGCAACAGATGGTCCTATGCCACAAACTCGTGAACACATCCTTTTAGGTCGTCAAGTAGGTGTTCCTTACATCATCGTATTTTTAAATAAATGTGATATGGTTGATGACGAAGAATTATTAGAATTAGTTGAAATGGAAGTACGTGAACTTCTATCTCAATAT
>NZ_JAGGHR010000033.1:0-23463 GCF_024104075.1 Gilliamella sp.
TGCTTATTTAATAAGCTTGTTTTCCTATAACGGTAAAAGTATAGCCGTTTAAAAAATAGTTGGCTAGTTTTTTCGTGGATTTTTGTAAAAAACATACAAATGAAATAGTCCTGTTTGGCGGCGACACCCGTCTCTTTCCCTTGTGAGTGTAATGTATCATGCTTCCATCACTCAATAGATTCAAGCGCACAACAGCAATATCAACACAGTTAGAGTATCTTACATTATCTGCTTCTGATTTGTTAATACAAGAAAAAGAGAGAGTAAAACGGCTAAACTGTTTATTAAAAAAGTCAGAAAAAATTAATTTGACAGTACCACTGTAATTAATGAATTCTTTTCCGGTCATCAACCATTTCGATGCGGATATCGAAATTATCCATTAGCGTAAGAAAAGAAATTATTCTAATAATATTAACAATATGGAACCACATGATATAAGTAAAAATAATTATATGGAGGTATAAATGTTTATTAGACCAATGAAATTAACTCAGCATATCGATGATGTACAGGGTCCTGAAAATGCAACAACGCTGATTCTTCTACACTTTCTGGGAACGGATTTGCACCTATGGGATTTGCAAATGCCGCGATTAACCGAGCGTTATCGGGTAGTCAGGTTGGATATGTTGATCAACTAAGGAGTAGTGATGCCGAATTCGGAATGGTATCTAGATGTTATTAAAAGCATGCGTTTATTAATATCAAGGATAATATAGTCACACAATTACTAAAATACTTACATATAGGAAAAGTTATTCGATGCCCAGTATTACTATTTATACAACATCAGATCATCACCTAGAAACTTGTGATTTTGCTGATTTTTCTACTTCTTTGACCAAACTTACCAAAGAGATTCTGAAAGCTAAAGATAATAATATCCATATAGCTTATCTAATTGCGGATGTAGGTTATGGGGAATCTGTATACTTTGAGGCTAAACTTAGACAAGAAGTTTTTCGTAGTGAGTCAGTCATGAATGAATTCTCACGTCAGGTTGATTTATTAATTAGAGAAAAGTTCGGCGTAATTGCGAGAATTCGTTGCTTTCTTTATGATTCCAATAATATTTTCGCAAAAAACTAAAAGGTAACTGTATGAATGATAAATTGCCAATGAAAGACCTTGGAGAGGTACAAGTAACTGCTGTTAGTGATGGCTACTTAAAAGTTGATTTTGGAATGCTGGCGAATATTAGTGAGACAGAGTGTTATTTCATTCAACAAAACGCCTGCCAAGATGAACCTAATTCAGTGCACATTAATGCCTTTTTAGTTCAACACAAAGGTAAAAATATCTTAATTGATAGTGGCGCAGGTAGTTTTAAAGGATGGGGAGGAAGGATAGTAAATAATTTGGCTAAACTTGGGGTGAAACCAAATGATATTGATGCCGTATTACTCACACATGCTCATCCCGATCATATAGGTGGCTTGATCAACTCCTACGGAGAGGCAGTATTTCCAAATGCAGAATTAGTAATTAGTCAAAATGAGTATGATTATCTAAAAGATGACAAAAAGTTTTTTTCTTCCAACGATCGTGTCAAAGGTAATTTTATTTTTGCTCGCAATGTTTTAAAACAGTATCAAGAAAATCTGCGGTTAGTTAATGAAGGTGAGGTACTTGCTGGTATACATGCATTACCATTAAAAGGGCATACACCAGGACATACTGGTTATAAAGTCGAGGGAGAAAATAGTAGTTTATTGATTTGGGGTGATATTGTCCACTTTCCACATATCCAACTTTTAAAACCGAATGTCTCAATTGCTTTCGATTATGATCCTAAATTGGCAGCGGAAACCCGTATTCGCATCCTTGATATGGTGAGTTCTAAACACATTCTTGTTGGTGGGATTCATTTTGGATGTGAAGGTTTTGGTTATATTCAAAAGCTTAAAAGAGGATATGAAATTGTACTTACTGATTAATTAACTAATGTTTTTTCAAATCATATTTAATAATTTTGTAAGCTATCAATTGTAATTATCCCATAAAATAGTACATTAAAAAATTCTCTATGATAAAAGTAAAGGGGGATTTAATGATGAAAAAAATGACTGAACATCAAATTGTCGCTATTTTAAAAAAAGCTGAAGCGGGTATTCCGGTTAAAGAACTGTGCCGTAAATATGGCATGGGTAATTCAACTTTCTATAAATGGCGAGAAAAATACGGCGGAATGGAAACTTCGGATATCAAACGCTTAAAGGAAATACTTTGAGGTCCCTCTGATGAAAATAATTTTGGCAAAGTTTCGAGAAAGAACCTTTGTCAATATACGTACACCTTCTTGAAAACGGAATAAATGTTATATTCTGAATTTGGATAATAGTATTGTGAGAGAAAGGGATTGTGTCAATAAGATACTCTCCCATTCCTTTAATATCTGAGCAATGTGGAACAGTTTGCGTGTTAAAATATTTCAATAGCATAGTCTGAGCTAGTATCATGCGTGCAGGTCAGTTAATAACCGATATCGTGCAACCGAGGATCTTGGAATATTGATATCATCATATCAATGAATTTATCAGTATCCAAATAGGGACAATCAACACGGTAGATAAGCTCAATTTTAAAATCATTAAACTCTCTAGCTAGCTGATGAATTTTTATTTTGTTCTTAATTTCATTACTGATTGAGCAACGTAAAACCAGCGAGACCCCTTTGCCAGTGGCTATGTTTGAAAACAAAACAGGATAAGATCCACATTCAATTACTCGTTTAGGCGTAATGTTACCTTCATTAAACAGTACACTGAAATTGCGAGTTGATGTGGCACATTTTTTACTACTTAACAAAAAAACTTCCCCGTCTAGACTAGATATATTTGTGATTGGTAAATGATTTTTTTCTGTGACAATCACTAATTCGCTGGAAAGTAATGTGAAACATGTATGCCGTTTGTTAGAAAAGCCTGCTCCAACGATGACTGCATCAAATTCGTTTTTATCAAAAGCGTTGAGCAAACTGATCGTGTTTCCTATTGAAATATCGATGTTCCAACCCAACTCTTCACCAAAATCAATCAAAGCAGTAATTATATAGGGGGGTAAGCACTCAATTATTCCAATTCTTATGGTCAACTGACCATCTTTGGAGTAGGAAATGTTATTTTTACAATCATTCGCTAGGTTCAGCATTTTAAGTGCGTATTCATAAAGTATCTTACCCTGTGTAGTAGGTAGACATCCTTCGATTTTCCTATCTAATAATGTAACATCTAGCTTTTCCTCCAGACTTCGTATTCGATGAGAAATACTAGACTGCACTCGATTTAGGCGTTCTGCGGCTTGGGTTATATTCCCTGTGTCTACAACTGTTACGAACGCCAGAAGTTCATCTAGCTTCATTTTAACTCTCCTTCTAAGTGTTGAATAAATATTTCAACAATATTTTTAGTTATCAGAAGAGGGCTTTTGTAGGATAGTTGCAGCAAAAATAGTACTAGGCTAAAAATAAACCTTCATATCTAATAACTCTATTCCATGAGCTTGTCTCAACATAATATTATTAGGGTATCAATCTTTTCGATGTACATCACGATTTTATTCACTGGTTTTTTATTATTCTGAGAATTATGATTTTAGCATTAATATCGTTTGTCTATTCTATAACGTAATAGTGACACAATCAAATAGTTGCATGATAAACCGAATAGACTTTGATACGTTATCTAGTGTTAATTACAGCTAATTATTGAAACTTTCTACTCGTAAATAGGATAAAATATGGTGTACACTAAGTTTGATAGAGTAATGAATAATCTGGTTGATTATGCCTACGAGCAAACAACTTCTGATAATGATGCGATCCGCATGGCACATTTTTGTTTGTTAGATTCGATAGGGTGTGCGATAGCTGCCTCTTCTGATGCCGATTTTTCGAGATTGATGAATAGTGTGCAATTCAGCAAAAACAGTCAGGGCATTCCCATTATAGATAGATCTCTATGGTTAAGACCTTAGGAGGGATTACGGGTATGCTTCCGCTGATTAGTGAAAGTATGCACAATCTATTTTATGTCCTCACCGCTTACTGCTTTCTCAGAAATATTCGTATCAACGGTAGCAAGTAGGAATGGAAAGCTCCTCGTAATCCAGTAATAGCTAGGCCAGAAGAAGTATTGACTCTTGGAATGATGACCTTTCTCGAAAGCAAAAGTTTAGAGACAAAAATTCTTTGCGCATAATTTCATTATAATAAAGGACCTGTAAATATGTCGTTGGTAAGTAATAGCAGTATTCTTGAGCAAGGTTTTGATGTACCAAGGCGCTATTTTGCAGCTGCGGCCATTTTGATAGGGGTGCTAATGTCAGCATTAGATGGTTCCATTGTTAATATTGCATTACCCTCCATTGCTTGTACGTTACAAATTGATTCTGCATCTAGTATTTGGATTATCAACGGCTATCAGGTTGCCAGCGCAGCCACGATGCTAATTTGTGCATCGCTTGGATCGAGGATTGGTGAAAAGCGTTTTTATACAGCTGGTATGATTTTATTTACGCTCTCATCCTTAGGTTGTAGCCTTTCTCCAACCTTTAGTGCTCTGGTCACTATGCGGATACTACAAGGAATTAGTTACGCTGTAATGATTAGCGTTGGGTTGGGGCTGTACAGAGTTATATTTCCACCTTATAAGTTGGGGACAATATTTGGGCTAAATGCGATGGTATTTGCGGTGGGTACGGCTGTCGGCCCAGCATTAGGAGGAATTATTATTTCTTATTTATCTTGGCCATGGCTTTTTTATATCAACATTCCACTTGGAGGGTTTGCTATAATCTTTTCGTTTATCTCATTAGGGAAAGATAATGAAAATGAAAAAGGCTTTGATTTAGCAGGAGCAATTAGCTCGGCAGGAGCATTAGGCTTGATGGTGATTACAGTTGATCAAATTGGTAGCTGGGAAAATCATTCGTTGATATTTTGCGCAGTGGTTTCAACGATCTTATTTATCCTATTTATTGCTGTCCAGACTCGTTCAAAGCATCCTTTATTACCGCTTGATATATTTTGTTCACGCCGATACACTTTTGCGGTGCTCTCTTCCCTATCTATGTTTGTTGCTCAAGGAATTGCGTTGGTAAGCTTACCTTTTGTTTTACAACATACTTATAACTATTCTGTGCTAGAGTCTGCTTTTATCTTTTCACCGTGGCCACTAGCTGTAGCTTGTTGCGCACCTATTGCAGGAAGACTGTCAAACCGTTTTAATCCTACCCATATATCTACTATTGGCGTGATGTTTTTTTGTATAGGTTTAGGTTCATTAGCTTTGTTATCGGAAGCTGCAACAGTGAGTGACTTCTTGTGGCGAGTGGTCATTTGTGGCGTTGGTTATGGTTTTTTTCTCCCGCCAAATAATAAGGAAATGTTTAGCAATGTTTCAAAAAATCGAACAGTCACAGCGTCTGGAGTATTATCTACAGCCAGAACGACTGGGCAGTCAATCGGTGCTGCTTTGGTAGCTATGGTAATTGCGCTATTAAATGGATTAATGGAGAGTACCAACGCAGAATTTGGTGTATATATTTTTTCTATTGCTTGTGTGATTACTGCAATATCATCAGTTGTTAGTACATTACGTCTACGTTGTTAAAAAAATTCAAGAGGTGATTAATTGTGTATATAAATTCCAAAGGTACTGTCAAATTAACTTTCTAATATGAGTTTAAATTTGATAACTAATTTTTTATTTATAATTTTGAGTGAAACTCGGGTAATAGAGACCATTCGGTAAATTGACATGTGACTAAAACTCGAAAGATTTTAGCAGAGCACAAGCACCTTACACAATTGAAATGATCATAGATATTGCCAAATCGAGATAAGAATAATTGTGTTTGCTTTAATGACTTAAATTCAAACATTTATATCGATAATATCATAGTTTTACTAAATCAAACTAAAAAATAATCATTTAACGATTAACAACTCTTCCCACCGAGTAGTATAACGCGGAGTCAGTAATTCACGTTTAATCTGCCAAGGGGCTTGCTTTCTTACGGTACCTAATTGCACCGTATGTTTACCCATCTTCTGGTTGATGGAATCCAGTGCTTGCATCAACTTATCACTTTTTTGCTTTTGCTCTATATTATTGAACGTTTCAAATAACTCATACTGCGTATCGGTGTGCTTAACCTGTAAGTCAAGTAACACCACGCCGGCCTTCATAAACAAAAAACCTTGTTTATAAATAGCCTGTAATCCCTTTTGTGCGGCTTGAATAATGAGCCGTGAATCATCTGTAGGCAAATGCAGTGGAACCACGATAGAAGGATGATATTGCACGATATCCTCACGAAATCGATTAGTTTTTAAAAAGACCTGTACGGCACTAGTCACAGAACTTTGCTTTCTGAGCTTTTCAGCTCCTCGACTAGCATGAACGCGAATAGCTTCTTGCACATCAAATAGCTCACCAGTTAACTGACCAAAGCTACGCGAAACCATAATATTCTGTTTAGGAATAGATAAATCATCCAATTCGATACAAGGTGTACCTAGTAGCTCTAACACCGTCCGTTCAAGCATCACGGAAAATTGCTGTCTAATTTGTTTAGTGTTTGCTTGCCGCAAATCCCATGCAGTCTGGATGCCTAACGATTGTAGTTTCTCTGAAATACGCCTTCCAACACCCCACACTTTACTCACAGGAAACTGCTGCAAGACTCGACTCAATAAAGGTTTATTATTCGGTAAATAACAAACTCCTTGATAAGTGGGTTGTTTTTTAGCAACATAATTGGCTATTTTGGCTAAAGTTCGTGTTGACGCAATACCGATACTGACGGGGATACCTGTATCACGTTTGACTTTGGTTCTTATTGTTTGACAGTGCGAAATAACATCTGAGAACCCTGTTAAGGAAATAAAGGCTTCATCAATCGAATACAGTTCTACATCTGCTGTATAATCACGCACTGTATTAAAAACACGCTGACTCATATCACCGTATAGCTCATAATTAGAACTCAACAAGGTGATTTTTTTACGAACACTCGGGGAAATTTGATAAGCAGGCATACCCATCGGAACAAGTGGTTTCAACTCATTCGATCGCGCAATGACACAGCCGTCATTATTGGATAAAATACCAATCGGTTGTCCTTCAAGCTTAGGATTAAATACTCGCTCACAAGATGCGTAAAAATTATTACAATCCACTAACCCAATCACAAATAGCCACGACCTCTGAGAGAGTGGATCGTATGAATCACTATTCCCCAAATATGCACTTCTTTACCAGCTAATGAGATCGGTGGATAAAGCGCATTACCAGCTAATAAATGATATTGACCATTAATTACGCCAAGGCATTTACAGGTTAACTCTCCATCAATGGCTGCAATGACCACATCACCGACTACTGGTTCTAAAGAGCGATCAACAATTAATAAATCACCACTAAAAACACCATAATCCACCATTGAATCACCCATTGCCTTGATATAATAGGTCGCACTAGGGTGTTTGACTAAATGCTCAGTTAAATCGAGTTTCGCTTCTAAATAATCATCAGCTGGCGAAGGGAAACCAGCTCTAACTGGTATATCCACCAACGGTAGTTGATTAATAATAGATGTATCAACACAGCCAAGCACAATACAACTGAATTTGTGCAAGAAAATACTCCTAAAAACTAAACGAAAGAACATCACCACTGTTTTTTTAGTTATCGTGGCAAAAAACGAACATGGATAAATATACAGCATATAATGCGAACTTCAACAGATTTTAGTGTAAAAAAATATAAAAGTGTAAACAAAGCACTATGTGAATAAGTTAGCTTGATAGTGTCAAATCAAGGAATAAAATTGGATATATCAAAGCGATTAATACAGAGTGTAATAACTTTTTTAGTTTAGACAACGTGCTACACTATCTACAAGAGCAACTTTTGAATCAATTAATAAGGTCAACTGGACATGAAAAATAGACTATTTATTTTAATATTGTATTTTAATTTTTCTATTATTATGACTGTAAAGGCTGAAATGATGAATCCTAATGTAAACACGAACCATTGAACAACATTTGCAAGATGATAACCGTTTAGTGGAGTATAAGTTTTATAGCACTATTACAAAAAGAATTAGTTAATAAAAAAGATTTCTTCCAGCTAAAAGACCTAGAGAGTAATTAATCCTAACAATTGAGTTGCTCGAATTTTACTTTTCCTGCGCTTCCTCCATCTTTTTTAAATATAAATCAATAAACTACAATTTAAAAAAATATAAATTCAATTTTATCAAAAAATAACTGTCACTAATTTGACTAAAAATTATAGTTAACCTTACAACCATTTAAGCGCTGAAATGTGCTGTTAAATATTGAATACCACAACTTCTATAAAATATAAAACACTAAAACAAACAGCGTAAGCGTAATTTTCCAGATAAGCACTATAGGGTATTTACAAAAATATTCACTTGTTAGATTATATTTTTGTAAACAGATTCAGGAGTCAATATCATTTGATAATTAAAACTTCTCAGAATCCTTCTTAGTAAAGCGTGTGATCACCATCATATCAATTAAAAACTCACGAAACAGGTATTCCTCAAATAAATGGGTTAATCAAAAAAATAATACATACCTTAATGGAATGATCAGCAAATAGTTCACCATTCAAAGATAAAAAACAAAAGGTTAAATAATTTCCAACAAAATGCCTTATGAGTTTTTAAAGAATCATTTTAACCATGAAATATAAGCAACTCGGTGTTTTCCTACAATATAAGGCTTATTACAAAATTAAGCCCCAATATCACAATTTTTATTTCATTTCATATTTTATTAGAAATAATCTTTAAAAGATAATAAAGTATTAATTCAATGAATTTAGAACACAAAAATGAAGAGATAAACAATGAAAAAAAATTTTTTAAGCGTATTGATTGCTGGATTTTTGATGATTGGCTGTGATGACAAACCAACTGAAAACAAAACGCAACAACCAACAGCAGCTTCAGAAGTTAAATCTTCTAAGTCTAAAACTACTGAAGATGTTTCACGGCAATTTGCACTGAAAGCACGTAAAGGTAATATATGGCTAGATGTTTTTAATGCTAATGTCTCCCAAGCTGCAGATAAATTAAGAGGGAATGGACATGGCAGGATGACTTCTTCTCTTTATCATCTTGATAGCAGTGTTGAGGGTTTTTTAAGAGGTATCAGTGATAAAAACGGTAAAATTGATGTCAATTATGTGAAAAAAAATCCAACGAAACTTTTTATCGGTTATCACCCAGGACCAAAAGAGCTTGATGAATATAAACAATTGATTACTGAGTTATTAGCATTTAAACCAGAGTTACCCGAACTTGATGCCGCAGGCAAAGCATTAAGTGATAAATATATTGAAATAGGATTAGCTTATGATCAGATAGCTAAATATTATTTAGATAATGAGTATAAATTGGATGACTTTGCCAAATTACCTGAACTGTTAAATAATTTGAACACGCTTTATAACCAATATATTGAAGCAAAAAGTGTGGCTTTAGCGGATTATGGTAAATTATACAAAGAAATCCATGCATTTCAAAAATCAGAAATAAAAAACAAAGGGTTAACACTTAACTACAATTGCATGGAAATCATGGATTTATCTGAAGATGTTATCGATTTAATCAATGAAAGCTTTAACGAAGACAACCAGTTTAAAAATCTCGATAAATCAGCCCTTGAACAAAAAATTCAACAAATAGAATCCATAGCTAATGAATTAATGACGAATAAAGGCAAAAATAAATTGATTAAACAACAAGGTTTAAACGATATGTATTATGACGGTTTTGTTGATTGTTTACCTGGATTGATTAATCAAATGAAAGTAGTTTTAAAAAATTTACAGACCAATACTGTAGAAAGAGAAGTTGATTCTTTGAATGGGGAACTTAAAAGTGTAATTAAAGGCTATAATCAAGTAATCAATTAAAAATAGATAAACATCGTTTCATTGCTAACATTTTAGTCATTATCAATGACAATAAATAGTGGTATAAATAAAAGCGGTGTAATATTACATCGCTGTTTTTTTAACTTTATAGCAAATGAGTAGGACAAGTAATTAACAGTAATTATCAAAATACTACTGTTTAGTCAAACCTAGATTCATTTGTTTACATCAACAACAAAACGCCCTTTTATTTGCCCTGCAATCATTTTATTTGCCACCTCAACACAATCATTTAGTGTGATTGTATTACTAATATGAGATAACACTTTTTCATCCAGATTGTGTGCCAATAAATTCCATGCTGCCACACGTTTATCATAATTTGCCATCACACTATCCACCCCAGCTAACGAAACACCTCTTAAAATAAACGGCGCAACCGTTGCTGGTAAGTCCATGCCTTGAGCAAGACCACAACACGCCACAATTCCGCCATATTGAGTTTGGGCACAAGCATTTGCTAAAGTGTGCGAACCAACCGCATCGACAACAGCTGACCACAGTTCTTTTTGTAATGGTTTACCCGTTTCTTTTAAGGTTTGACCATCAATAATATTAACTGCGCCAAGTTGTCGTAAATAATGATCTTCTTCAATTTTACTCGTTGATGCGGTGACTTGATAACCAAGTTTAGTAAGTAATGCAACGGCAATTGAGCCAACTCCACCACTAGCACCTGTTACCAAAACCATACCATCTTGTGGTTTTACACCTAAATCAACAATACGTTGGACACAAAGGCCTGCTGTATAACCTGCCGTACCAATTGCCATTGCTTGATAATCTGTAAGTTTGTTGGGCAAGGGTATTAGCCAATCAGATTTTAAATAAGCATATTGTGACAAACATCCCCAATGAGTCTCGCCACACCCCCACCCATTTAATATAACTATATCGCCTTTTTGATAGCAACCACTACGACACTCTAGCACAATACCAACACCATCAATACCTGGTATCATTGGCCACTGTCTAACAACAGGACTTTTATTAGTTAAAGCTAGCGCATCTTTATAGTTAATACTTGAATAGGTTATTTGGATTAAGGTATCACCTTCTTGCGCTAATAACTGCTGTTTACTAATACTCTTTAAGGAGCATGAAAACCCCGTTTTTTCTTCTTTCGATAAAACAATGGCATTAAATGGCATAGTGTCTCCTCATCACATATAGTATCGGAACATCTAAATAATATAATAATCCACTTAAATATTAGATGTTTTTTTAATAATAAAGAGTCATTCGAGAAAAAGCAATGTGATATGTTTGGTTGTGAGGGATAAATAAAAACTGAGCTGATAATAACAAATTACCATGCTCAGTTATAAATCAGAGTTACCAATTAAATAGGCTTGAATACTTAATTTTTAGTCGTATTATTTTTCTTCTTCTGCGCGGCTGATGAAACCGCACCAATAAACACAACATCACTTGATGAGTTCAATGCGGTTTCAACCGAATCTTGAATAACGCCAATTGCAATTCCAATGCCAATCACTTTGGCTGAAATTTCGTTAGGTATACCAAACATACTACATGCGACAGGAATAAGCAGTAACGATCCACCCGCAATCCCTGATGCCCCACAAGCACATACTGAAGTTACAATACAAAGTAATACCGCAGAATAGATATCAACATGTATACCAGCACTAGCTGGCATTGAGTTGACGGTGGCTAGAGTTAAAACTGTTATAGTAACGGCAGCACCTGACATATTAATTGCAGCACCTAGCGGTACAGCAACCGAATAAGTATCTTCATCCATTTTATATTTTTTACAGATCTCCATATTAACGGGAATATTTGCTGCTGAACTTCGGGTAAAGAAGGCTGGGATCGCACTCTCTTTTAAAGAGGTAAATACTAATGGATAAGGGTTTTTGTGCATAACTAAATAAGCTAATAATGGATTAATCACCAATGCAACAAACAGCATACAAGAAACTAACACAACCAATAGATGTGCATATTTCAGTAATTCACCAAAACCCGTTTCAGCTAGCGTTGAGGCAACTAATCCAAATACCCCTAAAGGAGCAAAGCGGATAATAATTCTTACAATAAAAGAAATAGCATAAGACAGATCATTCATCATTGTTTTAGTACTTTGGCTAGAGTGTCTTAATGCCAAACCGATACCAACACCCCAAATGATAAGACCAATATAGTTTGCATTAATTAGTGCATTTATCGGATTGTCGATCATTTTTTCTAATAAGGTTTTTAAAACAGCAGCAATACCACTAGGCGGTGTAAGTTCAAGGTTATTTAACGTATCACCAAATGAAATCTGTGATGGGAATAAAAAACTAGCAATGGTTGCTAATAATGCGGCTAACATCATTCCGGCAAAATAAAGAGTAATTAACGGTCTCATATTGGCTTGTTTGCCATGTTGATGATTTGATATTGATGCAATTACCAAAATGAGTACTAGTATAGGAGCAACTGATTTTAAAGCATTAATAAATAGCCCACCTATAAGTGACATCGCTAATGCGGTATCTTTCGACACCGCAGCGAGAATAATACCAAATATTAAACCCAACAAAATCTGCGGTATCAGCCCTATTTTAAAATAAAAACGCACCAAAGGATGTGAAGAATGAGTCATAATATTCCTTTCTTATTAAAATAAAGGTAAAACAATAACATAATTCAACATTGTGTTTATAGAAAATAAACATCATTATAATGTTTTTTTATATATCACTTTACATGATGATTAAATTTAATTATTTATTGCTTTTATATTAGACCTATTTTAAGTGTTCTAATCATTTCCCAAAAATAACCATCTTACTTAAGTAATTCAAGTAGTTGTTTTGCTTTGTTTACTGCTACTGATTTTGCTTTTGCTTGGGCAATATCCGCTAAGCCTTGCCATTTAGAATCAGGTTCAGTTAGATAACCGCGCCTAGTTGCCTCTTTCAAATAAGGAGCATAGTTTAATGACATATCTAAAATCCGATTAATCCAAGCAGGTATTTTTTCACCTTGTTTTACTTGATTTCCAACAAACTTAATGCATTCAATTAATACTGGACAAAATATTGGCAATAAACTTGGCTTTTTTTCTAGTAATCGAATTAATTTAGCGGGGCTTAAATCAGGATAATCGAGAAACAAGATAATAGCTTTGCGCATGGTATCTGCATCAATGATTCCTTTTTTAACATTTTTTTCAAAAATAAAATTTGCTTTATAAGTATCACTGTCTTGAGCCAACAATCCGATAATCACTGTCACTAACGATTTTGAAAAAATCAGATTATCTGTGTTTAAAAAAATCAAATTATATTTACTTGATAATGGTCCATCGTTATTTTCTTGCCAATTACGTGTTTTTTCAACAACAAGTAACTGTTTGTTAATACACCAATGTAACCAAACTCTTGATTGAAAATTAGGTATAACTTGTTGATCTTTTGATAATGGAGGGTAAGCTTCGCATTGGAATTCGTATTCTAAATCATAATACCAATCATTTTTTACTATGTGGAAAACTTGATTAGACACATTGGGGAGTTTTAAAGTAAACATTAGTGATTTAGCCAATGCTTTAGAAAATCGTGATGATTGATCTATTACAGGCTTACTAATAGTAATTGAAACATTATCTTCAGGCACAACTTTAGCCTTTTGCGGTTTTGACCATACTTGTTCAAAATCATCAGGAGCTCGCATCGATACGTCTTGTGTTAAAAGGGCTATTTTAGGAAGTTTTTCAACTATGGCTTTTGCTTTCTTAATCGCATTAGCACTACCCTCTTTACTGGCTAACATTCTGATGCCAAGTAATTGCAATTGATTGGCATCGGCTATGCCTTGATCGACAGCATATTGCACTTCTGGTAAAAATTCAGCTATCGCATCAACAGTTTCAAGCGTGCCAGATAACAGTCTCGGCGCTTTACATGATGCGATGATTAATTGATCCAAAATAGGCCAAACCACCGAAAGAATGCCTTGTTTTGCAATATCGGTTAATACTGACACCAAACTAGCTATACGACAAGGAACCTGACTAAATCGCTCCAGTAACAAAACATCCGCCACACCAGGAATAAGCAAACCTCTTTGCCATGCATCATTCACGGCTTGAGCCATATTGCTAGCCACATAAGGCGAATTAGCGCGTTGCATAGCTAACAATGTCATTGCAGAACGTGCATCAAAAGGAGAACGTCTGTTAACAATTTGCTGGAACTCAAAACCTTGATGGTAATATGTTGCCCAATCAATATCTGACGGTATTGCACTATCGTTCCATAACGGGAAAATAGCAAGAATTTTTGTAAACCCGTTATTTCCAATACGTTTAGGAAAATAATTTAATGATTGTGGCAGGGACAGTACGTCTTCAATATAAGTATTTAACGCTAATTTAGGTTCGATTACTGGATCGTCCAGATACTGTAATACTAAAGAGCCTGCATCAATTGGCATTTTTTGTCCTGATTGCAAAACGACTGCAACATTTAACTTCTTGAGTTTTTCTATCGTTGATGATGTTTGTGTCGAAACATCAAGACGAGTCAAGGCTAAAAACAGATCCGCCTCTAATGCATCAATTTTCAACTGTTGATAAATCGCTAATCGTTGACTAAGATCATCCACTGTTATTGAAAGATCACTCATGCTTGGTGTCGACAGTAAACAAGGTATTTTGCCTAAATTTTTACAAACAATATAATCGCGTGCTGTTAATAAATCAGACAAATATTTATGATACGGAATCTCTTCGCCTTTACGCCAATAAAATAGAAAACCAAGAAGCTGATCAACCCGTAATTTTATACCCGCTAAACTCGCTTTTGCTGCTTGAGGATCGTGATAAGCAATAATATTAGCTACAGCTAAAAATCTTTCCGTCACACTATCATGACCAGATATGTTTCTTTTTACTAATTCAGAGGCTAACTCAGTTAATACATCAGGGGAAATAGGCTCTAATTCAAAAGGCGGCAATTGCCAAAGTGGCGGTGTTGGTTGCCAAAGTTGTTGTAATTCGGAGGAATTAGATTGTACGGTATGATCATCAAGATGCCACTGTGTAATTAGCTTGCTAGTTAAAGCCACAATTGATTCATCAGTTTGGTCAAGTAATAGGTTTAACAAAGGCATAAACAAATCAGTATTTTGGGGCGCTTTGCGATTTAGGGCTATCTTTAACACTAATTTTTTGACCGATTTTATTTTAGATGATAAACATGCCGTCATCACTTCGATTAATAATTCATCATCAACAAAGGGAATTAAAACAGGTGCTAATCGATTAATTATTGCAGATTCACCCATGGCTAGTAATGGAATTAAAGCAGGTACTCGCTGGCACAATTCAGCATCGGTAATACCTAAATCATAAAGTGTATCTAACCATACTTTACGATCTATAGGACGAATAGCGATATCTAAAGCTAAAAAAAGTAACTCTTTTGCTTGCTCTCGGTCAAGCCAACCTAATGTTACCCCCAAGCAAAACACCTCGATAAATGACCGTGTAGCAGGTGTATTTATCGCTATAGCAATATGAATATGTTCGATAAATCGACGCTGACATTGAGCTATATTTGGAGGAATTTTATCGTAAAAAGGGTTGACAACATCTGCATCATGAGTAGCAACTGAAAAATGCTTTACAACATCATCACCACGCATAGCAACCGCCGCATACAACGTCCAACCGCCGATATAATTCTGATTTTTAGGAATAACCAAATTTAAACGATCAACCAACTGAACAGCAAGATCTGTTGGTGCAGATGCTTGTTGCACAAAATTTTGTGCGTAATTTTCACCTCGTTCAATAATAACCGGCAATAACAAAGATGAATAAGTATAATGAGCAAGTTTTAACGCTCGGCTCACTGATACCCCAATCCGAATGGCGTACAAAGCTAAATATGCTTTATTACACTTAACATAATCTTGCCATTGAAAAGCGTTACCAACTTTGACATAGTCACCCCATTTGCCATTTTTTAATCCTAAAAGTGCAATCTTTTGCTGCTCTTTGCTACCTAGCGGTTGTTGTAAAATATTGTCAGCTGTGACATTGTTCCAATTCAAAGAAGTAAAAATCGCTTCGGCTTTCGCTAAGTTAGCATTCATAAATATTTTCCTTAATTTGTACTGCTAAAATATGTTTACATGGTCCTTTTTTGAGTTGATGATTCAGATACCATGAGCAAGTACATTGTGATGTCATTTTACTATTCTGCCTAACAAAACGGACACGATAGTCTTCGTTATTCGAGTGAACCATCCATGTGTTTTCATCAACCCGATCAATACATTCAATCAATTTATAGGCCGATTTTAAACGCGGATTATCTTTGATAAGTCGATTAGGATCTTCAGGCAATTGACGATGAAAATAGCCATTCTGGTGTACATCAAAACCCAACTTACCTGAAACAGCTAGATACGCCAGCGAACTATTAATGCGCTGAGTATCTAAACCTGTTTTTATCGCTAGCTGAGTCAGATCGATCAGCGAATCAAATTGTAAAATAGATTGAACAAGTTGAGCATTTTGTAATTGCTGTTTTGGTGCAAGCAGCTCAAGTAAGGCACCTTCGCCAGAATAGCCTTGCCATGGCTGTGCAGTTAAGCTCAAAGTAAGTCTTGCACCGTCGAGTTCAACTTCAACCATGCAGGGTCCTTGTTCGCCACTTGCTAGCTGATAAAAAGTTAAACGCTTAACATTGGTCGTTAATCGCTTAAGTGCACTTAACCGATGTAGCCCAGAAATATACACACTATCGAGACCGCCTTGAGCCATCAATTTAATACCAGTATTAGATGGCACTAGCCAGCTTGATTGATGTTTACTAGTCACGGTTGGCAATCCTGCAATAAAGGTTTGTGCTTGTATTCCCGTTACCGTAAAAACAGCGACCATTTTGGTATGAATTTCAGCTACATTACCAAGTGCTCGAATCCACCTATCTGGCATTGCAACAGGGCGCTCAATAATGGCCTTTATTCCAATTACATCTTCATCTTGTTTTTGGATATGGTGCGTTGCCAAACCTTGATTGCCAATATTAAGATGAAGTTTATCTTTATAATTAACCTGAGTTAGCGCTTGCCTTAAGCTAATACCAATATCTACATTGGTTGTGCCTCGTAATATTTGTCCATCAAACCCTTGTTGTAACAAATCTAAACGAGCATAAACACTATTGCAGGCAGAAAAAACTTCTGCTCTTAATTGATTCCCTTGCGCAGATAAAACAGGATCACGCAAAGTCACCGGCACCGGTTTAAAATATCGGGTCGCAGTAATATCAGCTAGAACCAGTAAAGATCTAGCAAGAATCTGTGGGTAAAGTGCATAACCAGCAAAAAATTGAGGGTTGTCAATAATTCCATCTGGTGTTAAGGCTGGCGATAACGCTAAGGCTAATGCGCCATTAGTGAGTTTTGATTGCTGAGAAAACTTCAATATAAATAATCCTAACACATTAAAAATAGAAAAAATATCATGCTCATGAGTATAAAATAAGCAAAATATATTGTCTATATTTGATGTTTTTTTGCTATTTTGATGAAAAACATTCTTGTTTTATCAGCGTTATCTAAATGATTTCTGCAACAGGTGATCCTGCGTTAACATAATTGCCTTCTTTGAGTATTTGTTTTAGCACACCATTTCGATGTGCAATAACTTGAACTTCCATTTTCATGGCTTCCATAATAGCAATGACATCGCCTGCGTTTACGCTTTGATTATCATTGATCACCCATTTAAAAAGACTACCAGAAACAGGTGACTGGACAATCAATTCAGATAATTCTTCTTTCACGCTTGAGGATGTATCTAAATTAGCTTCCGTTTGCAAGGATAACCCTGCAAGGAGTTGTGCAGGTAAACCGAGTTTACAACGTTTACCGTCAATCTCAATAAATGTGCGTGTCAACGCTGCTTCTTTTTGTGGTATTTGCCTTTTGGCTGGTGCTATTGTTGTAGTAAATTCAGTTTCAATCCAACGTGTATGTAATTTAAAATCATCACAAAAATCAGAATGTTCAATAACCGCACGAGCAAATGGCAACACACTAGCTACCCCTTCAATAGAAAACTCAGCCAAAGCACGGCGAGCTCTAGCAATGGCATGTTGTCGATTATTACCAACAATAATCAATTTTGCCATAAGGGAATCAAACGTTGCTGGAATTGTTGAACCAGCCATCACCCCACTGTCTATGCGTACACCAGGACCAGTTGGTACATCAAAACGTGTAATAGTACCAGCTATAGGTAAAAAACCGTTAGCTGTGTCTTCAGCATTGATACGAAATTCAATGGCATGAGCTCTAGGTGCAGGTGTTTCATCTATACTCAGAGGTAAACCTTGGGCAATACGCAGTTGCTCAATAACAAGATCGACGCCTGTAGTTTCTTCTGTTACTGGGTGTTCAACTTGTAATCTCGTATTAACTTCTAAAAAAGATAACTTACCATCTTGGCTAAGTAAAAACTCAACTGTACCTACGCCTACATAGTTTGCTTTAGCGCAAATATCAATCGAAGATTGAATAATTTGCTGTTCTAATTGATCTGTTATAAAAGGTGCAGGAGACTCTTCAATTAATTTTTGATTACGTCGTTGTAATGAACAGTCACGTGTACCAACGACAACAATATTACCTAATGTATCAGCAATAACTTGTGCTTCAACATGCCGAGGATTATGCAAAAATTGTTCAATAAAACACTCACCTCGCCCAAAAGCAGTTGTAGCTTCACGAACTGCGGAATGATAAAGTTCTTCTACTTCGTCCATTTGCCAGGCTACTTTTAAACCTCGACCACCGCCACCAAATGCGGCTTTAATAGCAATTGGTAAACCATGGGCATGCGCAAACTCAATAACCTCTTTGGCATCTTTTACAGGCTCTTTTGTACCAACAACCAAAGGAGCTCCCACTTGCAACGCAAGCTGTCTTGCTTTGACTTTATCACCCAATATTTCAATCGTTTCAGGGTTAGGGCCTACCCAAATTAAGTCTGCATCTTGTACTGCTCTAGCAAATTCAACACGTTCAGATAAAAAACCATAACCTGGATGAACCATGGTGGCTCCTGATTTTTTAGCTATTGCGATAATTTTATCAATATCTAAATATGTATCGCTAGGTACATTGCCTGTTAATCCATAAGCTTCATCAGCCATTTGTACATGAAGTGCCTCAATATCAGCATCGGCATAAATTGCAACAGATAACAAGCCTATATCACGGCAAGCGCGAATAATACGTACAGCAATTTCACCTCGATTAGCTATCAATACTTTATGTGTTATATTTTTATTATTTTCAGACATGATCAACATCACTCCCTTCAAATTCTTTAAACATCCCTATAGGATTAAACTTTATTTTAGCATTGACTGGAATTTGACCTGCTAAATCTAAATGATAATTACATACTGCGCCAATAACAGGATAACCTCCTGTTAAAGGGTGATCATTCAAAAATAATACAGGTTGTCCATTAGCTGGTATTTGTATTGCTCCAATACAGGTACCTTCACTAGGTAATTCTTGTTGTTTTTCACGAATTAACGGTTCCTTTCCAGATAAACGCAAGCCAATACGGTTAGAAGCTGGAGTAACCGACCACAACTGTGAAGTAAGAAGCGCTATCGATTGCTGAGTAAACCAATCGGTACGTGGTCCAAGCACAATATCTAACACTACTATATCATCACTAGTTGGGTAATTAATCATAGGAGTTTCTGATAATGATACTGGATTTAACGTTTTTGCTTGCTTAATCGCCAACATTTGACCCGATTTTAGTGGTAAGGGCCCAACTTGTGCAAGCGTATCATAAGCACAACTAGTTAAAATTGGCGATACTTGAAAACCACCACGCACCGCTAAATAACTACGAACGCCACGCTTTACATTACCTAGGCGGATAATGTCGCCGGCTTCTAATTGAATTGGCCGATACATGGGCGAAGTATATGTTTCGCCTTGGGCGGTGGTAATGGTGATATCACATACCGCCCCTGTTACCGCAACTAACATGGAGCGGTTTATTTGTGCACTAAAACCGCCTTGAGTAATTTCTAACGCTGGTTCATTAATTGAGTTACCTAACACGCGGTTGGCACTGTGTAATGCGTTTTTATCCATCGCTCCCGATTCAGAAATGCCTAACGCCGCCTGCCCAATTCGGCCATTGTCTTGAAACAATGTTTGCAATCCTGTCGTTAATACTGTTATATCTTGTTGCTCAACAAGATCATCTTGTTTTTTAGCTGCTGATAAATGAGCAGGTAAATGATAAGTTGTTTTCGATTGGCTCACATCAATAAAATTAACCCGAGTACCCGGTTTGAACAGCGCTGGCTCATCACGATAAATATCCCAAACTGCGGTATCTGTAATGCCAATCAATTGCCAACCACCAGGGCTTGCTTGTGGGTAAACACTACTAAATTCCCCTGCTAAAGCAACCGATCCTGCTGGAATGCGGACTCGTGGCGAACTTCGACGTGGCACATTTAGCTGAGCCGTTTTAGATACCATATAAGCAAATCCAGGAGCAAAGCCACAAAAAGCCACTTGATACTCGTTATCAGTGTGCCTTGCAATGACTTCGGCAACCGTTATGCCAAGATAATCTGCCACTTGAGGTAAATCTTCACCATTATAGCGAACAGGTATTGTTACCTGTTCGCCTGATTGCATAACGCTTGCCGAAATATCTAATTGAGCAATCTGCTCAGCAAGTATATTAGCATTGGTTACAATGGGGTTATAACGGATTAATAGGGTTCGTGCCGCTGGGATTATTTCTTTGATATGCCAATCAGCAATAACACCTTGAAGCACATCAGTAAGCGCCATGGTTTGCTCAAGGCTGTTTAATTCTACGATAAACGCATCGATATTAACGGGTAAAAATCGCATTAAGTACCTCGAAATATGATCAACATCCAATCACTAACAATACATATTTTACATTGTTTTGTCATATTAAAGACCAAGTTTATAGCCCACTTGGTAACGTGTTGTCTAATCATATTTTTTTATTAATTTAATTAACTTTTTCAAAACGTTAACTAATTTAGTTATTATTACTTTTAGCAAACGAGGCAATATGAATGCCATTTTGTTGTAGTTTTTGTCGTACTTTTTGTGCCATGCCTAAAGCACCTGCACTATCGCCATGGACACAAATTGATCCTGCCTCAATACGCACAAATTGCCCTTCGATAGACATCACGCCACCATCATTAACCAATTGCAACATGCGTTCGGCAACTAAATCAGGATCATGCAATACCGCTCCAACCTCTTTACGAGAAACTAATGTACCATCAGCATGATAAGCTCTATCAGCAAACGCTTCAGCAACGACGCTTAAGCCACTTTCTTTAGCCCATTCAATCAATTTTGAGCCTGCAAGAACAACCAAAGTCAATGTCGAATCAACCGCACAAAGCGCATCAATCACCGCCATTGCTTGACGTTTATCGTGTGCAATGGTGTTATATAATGCGCCATGTGGTTTAACGTAACTCACTTTGGTACCGATTGATGTGGCTAATCCTTTAAGTGCGCCAATTTGATAAATCACATCAGCGGTTAACTCATCAGTTGCTATATCCATATTACGACGACCAAATCCCACTAAATCAGGGTAACCAACATGAGCACCCACTTGGACATTATTGGCTTTGGCCGCTTTCAATGTTTTTAAAATACCTGCTGGCGAACCAGCATGAAATCCACAAGCGACATTGGCACTGCTAACAACTTTTAGCATTGCCTCGTCATTACCCATTTGCCATTGACCAAAGCTCTCGCCAAGGTCACTGTTTAAATCAATACCTTTGGTGATTGTCATATTGTCCTCTATTTTAAATAGTTAAAAATAGTCGCGACCGACATTATGCCCATATACCAAGTAATTGCGCACACAACTACGCCTGAAAGTAATAGCCATCTTGGATAATGATATCCAGACATAAGATCAGCTCGTCGCCAACCAATATAAACAAAAATAGTTAACCCAAGCGGTAAAACTAAACCATTAAAACCACCAGCAAAGACTAATAATGATACTGGTGCAGTCCCCATAATTAAATAAATTGCAAGCGAAACAACAATAAAAATAATGGTAGCAACCTGACGTTGTCTGTCTGTAATAGTACGTTTAAACGGAGTAATAAACGTCATTGAAGTATAAGCTGCCCCAATAACACTAGTGATGGCTGCTGCCCATAAAATCAAACCAAAAAGGCGCAATCCAAACTCTCCCAAAGCCGCTTGAAATGCTTGCGATGCAGGGTTAGCAGCATAACTTGAAATATCAATTGTCACACCACTTGCAACCACACCTAAAATCGCTAAAAATAAAATGTAACGCATTAAACCAACAACGACAATTCCTTTTGTGGCTGCGCCTGAAACATAATCAATATGCTCTACACCAACCATACCTTTATCAAGTAAACGGTGAGCGCCTGCGTAAGAAATATAACCGCCAACGGTTCCACCAACAATAGTTGTGATTGAAGCAAAATTGATATCGCTCGGAAACACGGTTTCTTTTAACGCTTCACCAACTGGAGGGTGCGATGCAAACACCACAAATAACGTTAAAACAATCATTAGCAAACCAAAACCAATCATCAAACGATCTATAAAATGACTCGCTTTACGGGAAGAAAATATGTAAACCGCTAAAAGTGCACTAATTGCCCCTCCCCATTTAGGATCAAGACCAACCAATGCATTTAAACCTAAACCTGCACCAGCTATATTACCAATATTAAACACCAATCCACCAAATATAATCAGCACTGCAAGTATATAGCCACTAAATGGAATCGTCGCATTAGCAATATCTGAAGAATTCATTTTGGTTAACGCAACAATTCGCCAAATATTTTGCTGAACGACAAAATCAATAATAATAGAGGCTAAAATACCAAAGCCAAAAGCAGTACCAAGCGTAACGGTGAAGGTAGCGGTTTGAGTAATGAAGCCTGGGCCAATTGCTGATGTTGCCATTAAAAAAATAACACTGATTAATGAAGCACGCCGATTTTTAACAAAAGCAACAGTACTACTGCTATGATTTTCCATACGGATGTTTCCTCTAAATATTTATAATTACAAATCTATCCAATGTTATTTATAAGCAATAACTATGCCATAACTTAAACAAAGTTTGATAAATGTTAGTTAATATAATTACTGTTTTTTAAGCAAAAAACTAATTAAAAATAATTATAATGATTCATCATTAAAAAGTAATAAACTTATAATACTCTAATAAAGACCTGATATGCACCAAAATGGTATACATACATATTCTTAAAATAAGGGGATAAAGTTTTTATTAAAAGTGACTAAAACATAATAATTGGATCGGCTACACTAATTCATACAACTTTTTTAAGGGGTAAGGTAAACTTATCACAACTAAAAAAGGAACAAATAT